>CAYWEQ010000228.1:0-1524 GCA_964457185.1 uncultured Rikenellaceae bacterium | reverse complement strand
TAAACAGCCTTGATTTGAATAGTTTTTTACCTTTAAAATGGTTATTAGACAGACTGCCGTCAGACTGTCTAAAAACCTGCTCTCTTTGTTGATAACTCCGGGCTTATCAACTTGACCGAATACCCTTAGTTTTGTACCTTAACTACATGAAATTCATACAGGGACAACACAGAAATCAGATTAACCTTTTCCCGGTTTCGCTTGATCAATCCATCGATCCCGAGAATGAAGTCCGGATTATCGACCTTTTTGTTGAAAGCCTTTCTATTAAAGATTACGGATTCAGAACTGACTTTCCGGAAAACGGTCGACCGGCTTACCATCCCTCTGATCTGCTCAAACTATTTATTTACGGGTATTTGAATAAGATTCGTTCATCGCGGGATCTGGAAAAGGAATGTAAACGGAACATCGAAGTAATGTGGCTCTTAAAGTGTCTCAAACCTGATCACAACACTATTGCCAATTTCCGCAGGGACAATCCGAAAGCCATAAAGAAAGTCTTCCGGGCAACCGTGCAGATTGCAAAGCATTTTGACCTGATCGGCGGAAAACTTATTGCGGGCGACAGCACAAAGCTGAGGGCCCAGAACAGCAAGAAGAACAACTTCAACCAGGCTAAGATAGATCGTCATATAGCCTATATTGACAACAAACTGGAAGAGTATACCCGTGCTCTTTCAGAACATGATGGTGACGATAAAGAGCAGATTGAGGAAGAAATTAAAAAGCAGCTAAACAGAAAAGACCAATACCAGGAAATCGAAAAACAACTCAAAGAAAGCGGTGAAGCCCAGATATCAACTTCTGATCCGGAGAGCAGACAGATAATGATCCGCAACAATATCACTGAGGTTGCATATAATGTACAGACCACTGTTGATGCAAAAAACAATATTCCCATTGACTATAAGGTTACAAACGAGAATGACAGCAAGGCAATGGGCAATATGGTCCGGAGGGCAAAGAGCATTCTCAGAACGAATGATTTCACTGTACTTTACGATAAAGGCTTTCATACGGGATCGGAGCTGAAAACAGCTCAGGATATTGGAGTGGAAACAATAGTTGCAATACCTGGTGTACCTTCAACCAGCCAGGCTCCGAATCCTCTATTCAACTATGAGTTTTTTACATACAGCAAAGAAGACGATACATACACGTGTCCTCAGGAGCAGGTTCTCCGGACCAACGGATCATGGTACAAGGAGCGGACCAGCAGCGGCAACATCATTTTTTTTAAGCAATACAAGACAAAAGCTTGCAGGTCATGCAAATTCCGCTCTGAATGTACAAGATCAAAATCGGGCAGGCTGATCCAAAGGAGCGAGTATGCAGAATACTACGAGAGAAACCGGATCAATACCTTTGAGAAGGAGCATCTTTATAAACGTCGTCAGGCTATAGTGGAGCACCCATATGGGACAATCAAACGACAATGGGGCTTCAGCTACGTTCTTACAAGGCAGGGAATGAATCGCGCCAGTGCTGATGTGGGATTTATGTTTATTGAATATAACCTCA
>CAYWEQ010000227.1:0-1781 GCA_964457185.1 uncultured Rikenellaceae bacterium | reverse complement strand
AAGTTGGTACCTGTCGTGGGAATAAATAAAATAGAGTGCACCGAACGGCGGCTTGAAACGCCATCCGAAAAGGCCGTATACATAAATCCTTTCATTGTCGGTGCTGTTCTGGGCAAATAACTTGATCCAGATATCACTGGTGAAATTATAGTTTACAGTCACCACATTAATAAACGTGGAACTCGTGTCAGGATCAGGTACAAAGCGCAGGTAAGATGAACTGTATTCAAGCGAAAGATTCTTTACCGGCTTCACCTGGAAGCCTCCGCTGTACAGGTAAAAATTCCTGTCGAAATTTCTTCCGGTTGAGAAGCCGGTCTGAACATGGCTCCATTCCTCTGTATTGTAACCCAGGGTAAAGTCATGCCTGTAATTATGAAAGGACTTTTCAAAAAGCTTATATTCATTATTATAATTATAACCGGCGCTTATGCGATTGCTGAAATAGGCATTTAACGAATTGTCGAGATCCCAGCTCCTCAGTGTCCCTGCCTGGCTCCAGAATATATTATCATTCGTTCCGATCTCAATATACTCCCAGATGCTGTTCTTGATCCAGAATTTATAAGAACCCGCAGCATCAATTTCCCGTCTGTCATCATCCGTGACAAAACCTGTCTGGTTAACATTATCGCGGAAGTCGATTCCCACATTATTGTACCTTATATGATAATTGAATATGTTTGTCTCGCGGGCAAACCGCATGAACCATGCACTATGCGACCAGAAATCTCCAGGTGCACTTCCGACAAACTGGCCTGTAAGCTGCCATGTCTTGCCAAGGTTCAGGATATAATCAAGGCTCAATGATCTTGTATATGAATCGTCTCCGCTTTTATCGACCATCGTGAGACCCAGGCTCGATGAGTTCAGAATGTCACGCTTAACCGTGGCAGCAGTAAAGTAATAATGTGCATCATCCTCAGGCATCCTGGGTGTTCTTACATTTACCACATTGAACTGGTATCCTCCGATCTTCCCGTTAAACCTTTCACCAAAATCGATATCCTGAATCCTTCGGGAATAAAAGGTCCGAAACCTGGTGTTGTACATTTCATTTCCTTCCTGGAAGAAAAGACGCTTCTCAGGATAGCTCAGCTCGTACCGGGTAAGATTTATCTTCACCTGGTCAGCTTCGACAGTTGCAAAATCGGGATTAATCGTTCCGTTGAGTGAAGTATTTGGCGAGATCTGCCATTTTATATCTCCGCCGGCATCGGTACTTACCTTCTCACCGGTAGTCTTAAACACCGACAAATACGGGAACAGCGTCATCTGCATTCTCCTGCCCAAGGTGTTAATGCCTGTTACCTTTCCTCCCTGCGATATCCTGAAGTCCTGAGTGAGAGGGCCGGTCCAGTAAACTGTCTCGAAACCTGAACGGATGACCCTGCCGAAATTGACACCCCAGGTGCCGAGTCCCTTTTTGAATTTCAGACTGTTCAGGGGGATCAATATTTCGGCACACCAGCCACCATTAAACTCTGCTGCTGCACATTTCCATTCCGTGTCCCAATTAAGGTCGATATTGTTGCCATCATCATTTATCCTGAAATCGACCTGTGTGCCAAGGGGATTTACAATGAAGCCGTAACCCGTACGGTTATCATTGTATGTGTCGATTATCAGTCCAACCTCATCGTCATTCTTTGACAAGGCATCACGACTCTGGTTTTTAGCGATCAGCGGCGTTCTCTGGTAGCATTTTATGACCGCATAAATATTTTTATCATCGAATCCAAACCATGCTGATGTTGCTTCAGTCTCAGCTTCCCCGGGAT
>CAYWEQ010000226.1:0-1807 GCA_964457185.1 uncultured Rikenellaceae bacterium | reverse complement strand
AACAGGCTTTGCCGGAGACGTTGTTCCGGCAACCTGTTTCCCAACTGCATCCTCACTGGCCGCATCCTGGGATATAAACCTTGTTGAAGAGGTGGGAATAGCTATTGGTGAGGAATGTCAGGAAAATCAGGTTCAGATCATATTAGGGCCCGGGGTTAATATTAAGCGCTCACCCCTTTGTGGAAGAAATTTTGAATATTATTCAGAAGATCCTGTGCTGTCAGGAGAAATGGGAGCTGCATGGGTCAGAGGTGTCCAAAGTCAGGGTGTCGGGACCTCGTTAAAACATTTCGCATGCAACAATCAGGAGTTTCAGAGAATGACTATAAGTGCGGAATTGGATGAACGGACATTGCATGAAATTTATCTCCGGCCATTCGAAATTATCGTAAAAAAAGAACAGCCATGGTCAGTTATGGCTTCATACAACAGAATTAATGGTGTGTATGCATGCGAAAATAATTGGTTGTTAAATGATCTCTTAAGAGATAAATGGGGATATAAGGGATTTGTCGTATCGGACTGGGGTGCTGTAAATGATCGTGTAGCAGGGATAAGAGCCCGGATGAATTTACAGATGCCCGGGGGTTCAACGGATCAGTCGATCATTAATGCCGTAAATCAGGGCAAACTTTCTGAATCAGCTCTTAATCAGGTCGTAGCTGATCTCTTAAGAATTACCCTTAAGGCCGAGTCACTTAAAAAGGAAAATTTCACTTATGACAGGGATCAACATCATTTGCTGGCCCGAAAAGCAGGTTCAGAATGCATTGTTTTATTGAAAAATGAGAATTCTATCCTGCCAATAAATCGTGAGGAACCGATAAAAATAGCTGTTATTGGTTCATTTGCAAATAATCCACGATATATGGGCGGCGGTAGTTCAATACTTAAGCCAACCAGAGTAGATGTTCCATATGAGGAAATTATTAAGATTGCAGGTAATAATATTTTGTTGACTTATACTGAAGGCTATCCTGATAAAGACACACTTAACAAAGTACTCAGGGCCAGAGCTATCAATCTCGCCAGGGCTTCTGATGCTGCTATCATTTTTGCCGGTCTGCCTGATATTTATGATGCAGAGGGATCTGACAGGCCGAATATGAATCTTGCTAACAATGTTAATTGGCTGATATCTGCTATAGCCGCAGTTCAGCAAAACGTCATTATCGTTTTGTATAATGGATCTCCGGTAACGATGCCATGGCTATCTGAGGTAGAAGCGGTTTTATTGGCAGGTTTAAATGGGCAAGCATCCGGTGGGGCAATTGCGGATATATTATTTGGAGTGGTTAATCCATCAGGCAAACTTGCAGAAACTTATCCATTAATACTTGAAGATAATCCTTCATTCCTGAATTTCCCTGGTGAAAACCAGGAAGTCAATTACGGCGAAAGAGTATTTGTCGGGTATCGTTATTATGATATTAAAAATCTGGAAACTTTGTTTCCTTTCGGGTACGGATTATCTTATACGACATTTGAATACAGCGATATAAAATTATCGGCCAGCAAGATATATGATACTGATCCACTCACAGTTAGCCTAAATGTAAAAAATACGGGAAAAACTGCCGGTAAAGAAGTTGTACAATTGTATATTCTCGATTATGAAAGTACCTATCAACGGCCTGTAAAGGAGCTTAAAGCATTCACCAAAGTTGAACTTAATCCGGGGCAATCCAAAGAAATAAAATTTTTACTTGGATACCGTGATTTTGCTTTCTACAATCCGGTTGTAAAGGACTGGATTGTTGAAACAGGTGATTTTGAAGTCCTTATTGGAGCTTCATCACAGGATATC
>CAYWEQ010000225.1:0-1842 GCA_964457185.1 uncultured Rikenellaceae bacterium | reverse complement strand
TTCTTCTCCTGATCCTATAGAGTTTGATGTACAAGTAGCTGATAATGACGCTTTCGACAGCCCTACTGACTCAGGCTGGATATCAGAAGAAACATACTGTAATGGATTTCCCCCCGAATGCAGCTGGCCAGTTCCAGATCCACTCGACACAGGTACAAAATGGTACTGGAGGGTTCAAGAAAGGGTCAGTAGCTATCCAGATGAGCCATCACAATGGTCGTATACTGATTCTTTTACCATCATGTCAAGTAATCCGCCGCCTGCCCCAACGTTGATCCACGAGCCGGACGTCGTTAGCACCGTACCAGTGTTTGTCACGCTCAAATGGAAGTCAGTTACAGACCCTGACGGTGACCCTGTAGATTATTATGTTAAGGTGAGAGATGTATCTGGCTTAAGCGACCCCATTGAATCAGACTGGATTTCAGGAAACTGTGTTAGCGGCGTATGCAGTTGGATGGTTCCGCTTGACCAAGGAATAATATGGTACTGGATTGTTCAGGCAAGGGATAGAAATCACCAAGAGGCAGTCTCCGATTGGTCACTTGCTGATTATTTCGGCATTTATACCTCTCCAACAATTATTAATGAATCATTTGAAGAGACAAAGAGTGTTGAAAATGATGGTTATGATGAGGACTGGGCAGAGACATTAAACGGTGGTACACTCGATCCGGATTTTGCCATCTCTGAACTTGTAGGTACTCCTCCACCCGTTGCAGGTTCTCAGTGTCTGCAATCAATTTCTAGTACAACAAATTACAAGGCATTTGCTACGCGGGATTACGGATTTGAAAAATCCAGAACCTTTACCAGTTTTTATCTATATGTTAAGGCTGAAGGATTAAATAACGGTAATAATAAACCTGTAGGTGCCCTTCGAGACAAGGATAATAACAATGTCTTCATTTTTAGATTAAACCAGGAAGCAGGTCAATTGCGATTCATTTTACGACTTATGTATAACAATGGAAGCTCTTTCACAGATGATGCTGTCAACATTTCCTTAAATACCTGGTATAGAATCGAGGTTAAATACGACACCACTAATCCCGGCGCTACTGATGCCTGTGAATGGTGGGTTGATGGAGTACCACAGGGCAACAGCAATCTGACAAGTCTGGGAGTTTACTACTCCGGGATTCAAAGATGGGTCTATGGTTTTTTGGGTTCTCAGACCATAACAGGGACTGTTTATTTTGATCTGGTTACAGTCAACATAAATGAATAAATAAGTAGTTTGGGAGGCTTAACCGCTTTGACATCAGAAGGAATATCTTAATAAAAATATAATAATTGTAATGATGAGAGTGATTTACTAACTATAGAGCGTACTAGTGAACAAAAGGAGGTGGAAGATGAAAAAGATTAAATATATAGCACCAAAGATTGTGGGCAGTGCAACAGTCCATCCTTGTTAGAGGGGATAAAAGACGTTTCATACAGAGGGAACTTAATTAAAAAGGCTATGATAGAAGTAGACAATTCATGCCTTTAACACGGAGTTCCCTTAAGGTTTTTAAAATGAATAAAAAGGAGGAAGCGAAATGAAAAGAGGGGCAATAATAATTCTTTGCTTCACGATGGTCTTGATCGGTTGGTTTGCAAATGATGTATTACAGAATAAAGAAGCAACCGCAGAAAAAACAGTTGAATACAAGGTTATCCCGCCTGATTTCATGAAGGTCAGTAGTGGTGAAGAAAGAGCGAAGGCATTAGAGAAAATCTTAAATGATCAGGCAAAAGATGGTTGGAAACTTCACTCTTTTGCAGGACCAATAATTTTTGAGAGATAATAGTATAAGTTTCGACTGAGCACAGGTTGATTCGTAATACTGTTCA
>CAYWEQ010000224.1:0-1845 GCA_964457185.1 uncultured Rikenellaceae bacterium | reverse complement strand
AGTTTATGGTTTATGGTTATCCGGCTTCCCTTTCCTGTATTCTGTTTCCCTGAATTATGAAATGTCATCTTCCAGTATCCGGCACTGAAGAAAAAAAGCCGGTACTGTGAAGGGGCTGTTTCAATCTTATTTTGTAATCCTTCCAAAACCCGGTGGGAGTCTTCTATCAGTATGCAAAAATAGGAATCAATCGCGAAGAAACCATCGAGAAGATGGGTAATGGAATGGAGCATTTTTGACTGATATCCCTGTTGTATTTTTTTGTAACAGTTTAGTCCTTTTGTCGCCCGATGTATCAGCTTGAATTGCAATACAGAGCGGCTTGTGCTGTAGCAGTGTTATACTAATTTGACATCAAAAATAAAGTAATAATATAATAGAGGACAGGAGGCTGACATGAGAAAACCTGCTCGGATCAAGCCACACCTGAGCGCTGAGGAACTGTCGTTTTGGGTGCGCAGCGCTCCTACTCGTGAATCGTATCAAAAGAGACTCGCTGTATGGCTTACCTATATAGGCCCATTTCATGCTCATGAGGTAGCAACTATGTTACAGGTTTCCACGCAAGCAGTTTGGCTTTGGGTAGGGCAGTATAACAGGTATGGGGTCAAAGGGCTTGAGAGGGAGGGCAGAGGTGGCCGCAGGTGGTCGTATCTTTCATTGACGGAAGAGGAAAACATCTTACGGTTGTTTTTTGAACGTGCGGCAAAAGGGGAAGTGATCACGGCAAAACAATTGCACCCTGTAATAAGCAAAGCAGCAGGTAAAGAGGTATCCCTGGATTATGTATATAGAGTGCTTCACCGTCATGCATGGCGGAAGATCGGACCACGTCCTCGACATATAAAGGCAGACCTCAATGCACAACAAGAGGTTAAAAAAAATTCCCATCGATTATCGAAGAGGCACTCATAGAAGCACCGCAAGGAATACATGTAAGGCTATTGTTTCAGGACGAAGGCCGTTTTGGACGGATAAGCGACAGGAGACGTTGCTGGGCACCAGCGCCGAGCAGACCAGTGGTAGGGCAACAGGTGGTAAGGGAGTTTTTGTACGCTATGGTGGCAGTGAGTCCATTAGACGGCGATATATCATCTCTTGTAATGCCGTGGGTGGATGCAGAAGCAATGTCCATATTTCTTGCCCATACGTCAGAGATGTTCAAAAAGGAATTTTGCTTGATGTTTCTTGATGGTGCAGGATGGCATCGGGCAAATAATCTGAGAGTGCCACATAATATGAAACTTCTATGGCTTCCACCCTATAGCCCGGAACTCAATCCAGTTGAGCATATATGGGAATATGTCAGGGAGAACTCTTTTGGAAATAAAAGCTTCGATTCACTGGATGATGTTGAAGATCTGCTGTGTTCATCCCTTGTGACACTTGAACAGCAGCCTAATATCGTTCGTTCTTTAACTTCTTTTGACTGGTTTAATACTCTACATTTGTCGTCAAATTAGTATTAGTCGCACCTCACAAAAATCGTTTGCTATGAGTCTTTGATGAAGAAATCAACAAGAATTAAAAACTTTTCACATTGAAGATAAGCAGGTAAAATCGATAATCGAGGTTTATTCTGTTAGTGTTTATTGGGTGAAGGTATAGATTTAATAAATTATATTTTTGAATCAGCAATATCCTGTATTAACTTTTGAACAAGTTCCTTAATCTCATCCCTTGCTCGCCTGAATTCGTTCATTATTTCTTCTTCTGTCCCGATTGTACCGACAGGGTCTCCGATAGGCCAGTGGATACGTTTTATCTCAGGAGGCGTTCCGGGACAGCATTCCTCAGCATATCCACAGAGTGTAACGATAATATCCATCTTTCTCAGAAGATCCT
>CAYWEQ010000223.1:0-1850 GCA_964457185.1 uncultured Rikenellaceae bacterium | reverse complement strand
CCCCTGAAGAAACGCGGAGTCAACTATATCGGGCTCTGTCCTTTCCATAATGAAAAGACGCCTTCATTCACAGTGTCGCCTTCAAAAGAGATATTCAAATGCTTCGGATGCGGAAAGGTCGGCAATTCGGTCAATTTCATCATGGAGCATGAGCACCTCTCCTACCCCGAGGCGCTTAAATATCTTGCACGTAAATATCATGTTGAAGTTGTCGAAAAAGAGCTTACTCCCGAGGAACTTGAAAAACAGAATGAACGTGAAAGTCTTCTTGTTCTTACAGCATATGCCGCCAGACAATTTTCTGAAAACCTTTTTCAGACTGATGAAGGAATCACGGTAGGTCTTTCATACTTCAGGGAGAGAGGATTCCGGCAGAATACACTTAAGAAATTTGAAGCAGGCTACAGCTTTGAAAAACGCGATGCTTTTACCAGACAAGCGATGGATGATGGCTACAGGCAGGATTTTCTGATCAAGACAGGATTGTCAATCCAGCATGAGGAGCATCTTTTCGACAGGTTCAGCGGAAGAGTTATGTTTCCCATACATTCATTGTCCGGACAGGTTCTTGGTTTCGGCGGAAGAATATTGAAATCGGATGTAAAAACCGCAAAATATGTCAATTCACCTGAATCGGAGATATATCACAAAAGCCGTATCGTTTACGGTATTTTCCAGGCCAGAAAGGCAATAACACAGGAAGACAGGTGCTACCTTGTTGAAGGCTACACTGATGTGATGTCGCTTCATGAGGCCGGAATTGAGAATGTTGTTGCTTCTTCAGGCACTTCACTGACCCAGGAACAGGTCCGGCTCATCAAGAGGTTCACTCCCAATATTACCATACTATACGATGGTGATCCTGCAGGGATAAAAGCATCTATCAGGGGTATTGACATAGTACTTGAGGAGGGAATGAACGTCAGGATAGTTCTGCTTCCCGACAGTGAGGATCCGGATTCATATTCAAAGAAGGTCAGCAACGCAGAATTCATGAATTACCTGAAGGAAAAGGAGACTGACTTCATCCGTTTCAAAACAGACCTGCTTCTTGAAGAAGCTGCCGGTGATCCTGTCCGGAAGGCAAACCTTATCCGTGACATCGTAAGGTCTATTGCCGTAATTCCGGAAGCTATAACCAGGACTGTATATATCAAAGAGTGCAGTACTCATCTTGAGATCACCGAGGCTGTCCTTTACCATGAAGTCAGTAAACTACGTCAGCAGAGGGCATTCCAGGACAGGAACAAATACCCCGGTCCTGAAGATCTTCCGGTTCCTCCGCTGGTGATACAAAAACAGGTTAAGCAGCAAATCGTGACATACTATTCCGAAAAAGAGGTCATCAGGCTGCTGCTGAAATTCGGAAGCGTTGAACTTGAGAAAAAGATACGAAGTGAAGACGGGAAGGAGGAGGTTACTACCGTATCGGATTACATTGTGAGGGAGATCATTTCCGATGATCTTCTTTTTGATGATGATACATACGCAAAGATCTTTGAGGAATTCAGGTTCTATACCCAGCAGGGCATCTTTCCTTCCGACAAACAGTTCGTAAAGCACGAGGATCCGGCAATTTCAAGATTATCTGCAGATCTTCTTTCTGATTCCCACGAGCTCAGCAGGATATGGAGAGATAAGCAGACTTTTGTTGAAACAGAGGATATGAAGCTGAAAGATATTGTCCCTGATGTAATACTCAAGTTTAAAAGCGATAAGATAAAAGTAAGATTGAAGGAGATAATGGCCCAGCTTGAGGAGGCCTCCAGATCAGGGGATTCGGATAGAGTGCTTGCGCTTCAGAAAAAAGACCAGAATCTGAAGGTTGCATTACGGTTGATTTCGGAAAA
>CAYWEQ010000222.1:0-1851 GCA_964457185.1 uncultured Rikenellaceae bacterium | reverse complement strand
GTGGCACCACTGAGATAAACAAGCTGCCAGGGAAAGCGACGCGGAACATGCTTGATCCGTCCCTCAGCAGTAAAAATACATGCAGTGACAATGATGGCCTCGCATATCACCCAATAGTATGTCCCTGTGATGCGTGTCATCCAATGGGGATTAGAGAGTAGGCCCGCTGCAATTGGCGGCAATGTTATAAGTAAAACACGCCATGCCTTTAATCCGGCAAACCCGCCGCAAAGGAGGAGGTATATTAGAAGGCGCAGACGATCCGGACGAGTAATGTGTTTAAGAACCTTACCAGGATGACCAATTATTGACTGGAATACCTCAAAAGGATTCGTACCAAGCCAGGCATATCTGTTGCCGATGCCTTCGAGCTTTGATAATCCATGACCGTCATTAAAGAAGGGCACAATAACAGCGAGTAGTGCAATAAAATACAATAGACTTACACTGGCGACGAGTAACCCTGTGCGATGTGCTCCAGATAGAAAAAGGTAAATACCAAGCATTAGTGTTACCAGTGCAACATCCTCATTGCACGATAAAGCCAGGATGAGCAGTATCCACGCTATTCGTGGACGGTCGTTATCGAACGCCCATAAAGTCCACACAAGCAGTGCTGTAACCACAGTTATTATATGGAAGTCATACAGGTTTGCGTCGTGAACAATTGGGCTTATCCAGAAAGCCACGGCAGGTACGACAGCCCACCATGTGTCTCCCAGCCGTTGTCGTGCAATTGCATAAATCCCGACACCAGCCAGTGCACATGCCGCACTCGTAAGGATTAACAGCATCTCTGGGTACGGCAAGACCAGATATATAACAGCAAGGAGCCAGAGGATTAGGTTTGCATGTACGCCAATACGGCTTCGAAGTTTACCATCTGTATCGTTAGATTGGGTCATGGCCAAGTCACCGTTCGACGCAGCCCAGAGAGCTTGATCGACGTTGCCCAAATCATTCATTTGTGTTCTGAGGCCATAATGCTGCAGGACGGACAATGTCGACAAAAATAATGTATAGACAATTGCAATACCTATGATGATTTGTATCGGCCTGATCTGAATCAGAATGGGCAGACGTTCATTCTTCATAAAAAATCTAAATTTCTGAACAGAGGAAAGTTTGTCTACTCTCGTCGTTAAGTGCTACACTGTCGGGCACTTTGAACATGAACTACTGTAAAAAGAGAAATTTCTAACCTTAGAAAGATTCCGAAGAATTCTTCCGCAGCAAGGTTCAGTAGGCTGCATATGAAATTATGGACACGAAGATGGCGGCTCACTGCACCCTCCGCTGCCTGAATCTACGCAGTTATTTGATTCATTAAATTCAGTAACAGTATTATTAGGATCCACTACTATCGTGTAAATTGTTGGGGTAATAGAGCTCGTCGAAAATGAATCGTTGATAGAACCGCCTGCAGGTACCGAGATAGTTCTGGGAGCACAGGCTGAATTGCAAAAATCTTCATATGCCACCCAAACCGTGACATTATTTGCATTTGCAGTACCATTATTTACAACAGTATATGATATATAATCTGGAGGACCCCCTACAGCAACAATTGTTGGCTGGAGGTCTATTGTGCCGGCACCTCCCTGGTTAATGACCCCTATAAATGCGTCGAAATTATCTGCACAAGCATCGGTAATGGTGAGCAGCACATTTGTATCTGCTGAGATAGAGTTGTCGATAGCATCAATCGTATATGTATAACCCGATATTACCCCGGGACTGGGAATCACTGAAGGCGTATCAGATGTAAGCATTAAAGGAGCTATGCCTGATAACGTAAGCAATAGCGTTTCGGACCCCGCCGTACATGTATTGTCATTTTCACAGATTGAT
>CAYWEQ010000221.1:0-1888 GCA_964457185.1 uncultured Rikenellaceae bacterium | reverse complement strand
GGCGGATTGCCTACCACGCAATCAAAGCCGGGATTGTTTTTCATTTGAACCTTCTGCTCATAACCTGACATCTGCTCGTAAAATACCTCCGGAAACTCAATCTCCCAGTGAAAGAACCGTTTCTCTCTGGTAATCGCCCCAACTTTATCTATCATCTTTCTGTCCTTATCAGGCAGTTTTGCAATCGAGGCATGAAGGTTATTAAGGTCAATCTTGTCGAAGTCTGACACAAGCATCTTTTTTGCATCAGGAATTCCAAAGTGTTCTGCAACAAGCATATCGAGGATAATTCTGTAACCTTCAAGCCCTTTGTTTGCCTCTCCGAATTTTCTATAAGACTCCTTCACCTGCTCCAGAGTCGCATCCGGCAGGTCTGAGACGAAAATCATATCTCTCATTGCCCTTTTCAGGGGTTCAAGGTTTATCGCAAAGAGCCGTCCTATGAGAGCTTTTTCCAATGCGTCAATATTAGACCCTATCAAACTATTCCCGCACTTCAGATGGTGATCAAGGAATGACAGAGGCGCGCCGAGGGTAAATGAATCGAGCCATAACGAAAGCTTCGCAAGTTCTACCGCCATTTCATTCAGGTCAACGCCGTAGATGCAACGTTTCATTACCATTCGCTTTATGAGATTGACCTCTGTCAGTTTGCTCTCATCAATCTTTACTCCCTGCCTGTTGATTTCTTCAAGTATTTCATTCCGCAATTCTGCAATCTTTTTAATAACAGGATTATCAGGATAACCGGCAAGGAATGCGATTATCCTGTCGGAAACATAATCAACCGTATGCACAAGAAAATGTCCGCTCCCCATTGCAGGGTCAAGAACTTTAATACCGAAGACCGTCTTGAATATCTCATCTTCAAGTTCCATGATCTTCGCTCTGTACCCCCGGATACTATCCGCCGACAATTGGTTATTCAATGCTTTTCTTTGCATGCCGGCTAATTGAGACAGCAATCCATCGGCGATTTTCAGTTTTTCTTCAAGCACAGGCCTGACTGTATTGCCCACGATATATTCGACACTGAAATGAGGCGTATAAAAGGAACCTGTTGCCTTCCGCTCATGCCTCGAGTTTTCTATGTAAACCCCGCCTTTTGTCCTTTTACCGTAAATCCTGATTCCAGCTTTAAGTGCTGATGCTTTCTTCCATAAAGATTTCCCCTCTTTCCTGATTTCAACTACGTCTTCCTCAGCAATTTGAATATGAAATTCCAGTATGCCTTCATATATATCGCCGAGATGACGAACGCTGAGGGATGAATAGTCAATAAAGGCAGGCGTATCAGGTGTATGTATGCCTTCATGGTCAACAGTAAGAAGTTCTATTGCATCTGCAAGAAAAGGGTCCGGCAGTTTGTGAATTGAAAGAAAGCTGTCCTTCGGTGTGTTAAACAAACCGCCATTGTATACAGGAACATTCAACGCGGAATCGCCTTTTGCAATAATATCAAAAAGCCCCTGAAGCCTTGCCCAGTAGGTATAAGACCTCTTGCTCATTTTATCAAGCCCTGTGCCGGAAATATCTTTATAAATATCTCTCTTGAGATTTAAAAGGCTCACTCTGTAATAAGCGTCTTCACTGACAGGCAGTAGGTTTCTGCTCTCGGCATAAAGCACAAACAGCAGGCGGTAAAGAAGAGTGAGACATCCTCTGAAAATATCTTTTTTGCTTTCCTCAGTTTCTTTTGTTGCTGAAAGTTCAGTTATCCTGTAATGAACAAAACCTTCAGCGAGTCCTTCAAATACCTTATCGAAAATAAGGTCTTTTAGTTTTGTGCTTATTCTTGCGGCATAATCCTCAGTCCCTTTTAAATGCTGATCAAGCCAAGTGTTGCCGGTGACAGAGTCCGGGACAAAGGCGTCCTTTGAGAAGAAGA
>CAYWEQ010000220.1:0-1927 GCA_964457185.1 uncultured Rikenellaceae bacterium | reverse complement strand
AATTAAAGGACCCATGGGAGAATATGGGGGCACAGCTTGTCAGAGAGGTTGCATCAAAGACATCTGATGTTGCAGGCGACGGTACCACAACAGCGACTGTCCTTGCGCATGCTGTTTACAGAGAAGGTATAAAGAATGTTGCAGCAGGCTCAAACCCGATGGATTTGAAAAGAGGAATTGAAAAGGCTGTGGAGGTAGTTATCGAGGAGCTTAAGAAGCTCAGTAAACCGGTCCAGGATAAAAAGGAGATCGCCCAGGTTGGTACAATCTCAGCAAACAACGACACATCTATTGGAGAGCTCATTGCGGAGGCTATGGATAAGGTAGGCAAAGACGGGGTAATTACTGTTGAAGAGGCAAAGAGCATGCAGACAACGCTTGATGTTGTTGAGGGTATGCAATTTGACAGGGGATATATATCACCGTATTTTATCACCGACCCTGAAAGGATGGAGTGCATACTCGAGGATGTGTATATTCTTATCCATGAGAAGAAGATTTCGAGCATGAAGGACCTTTTACCAATACTTGAGCAGATTGCAAAGATGGGGAGACCTTTGTTCATCATTGCAGAAGAGGTCGAAGGTGAAGCCCTCGCAACTCTTGTTGTGAATAAGCTTCGTGGAACCCTTCAGGTATGCGCTGTTAAGGCACCAGGTTTTGGCGATAGAAGGAAGGCGATGCTCGAGGATATCGCCGTTCTTACAGGCGGTACACTGATGTCAGAAGACCTCGGAATTAAGCTTGAAAACATAAAGATATCCGACCTTGGAAGGGCAAAGAAAATCAATATTGATAAAGAGAATACAACTATTGTTGAAGGTGCTGGAGAACCGGCAAAGATTCAGGGAAGGGTTAAACAGATAAAGACACAGATAGATGAGACAACATCCGATTATGATAGGGAAAAGCTTCAGGAAAGGCTTGCGAAGATTGTCGGTGGTGTTGCCGTGATCAATGTTGGTGCTGCAACAGAAACAGAGATGAAAGAGAAAAAGGCAAGGGTTGAAGATGCCCTCAATGCAACAAGGGCTGCTGTTGAAGAAGGTATTGTCCCTGGCGGAGGCGTTGCATTTCTAAGGTGCCTTCCTGCACTTAAAGGCCTTAAACTCGAAGCTGATCAACAGATAGGTATTGAAATAGTGAAAAGGGCGCTTGAAGAACCGATCAGGCAGATAGCGAATAACGCTGGTATTGAAGGCTCTGTGGTAGTCGAAAAGGTAAAGCATGCAAAGGATGTTAACCTCGGCTTTGATGCGGATAAAGAAGAATATGTTGATATGATGAAGACAGGCATTATTGACCCGACCAAGGTAACAAGATATGCGTTACAAAATGCGGCATCAGTTGCAGCTCTGATGTTGACAACTGCAGTAATGATTACAGATATTCCAGAGGAGGAGAAGAGTCCAAAGATGCCCCCCGGTGGTATGGGCGGGGAAATGTACTAAAAACAATCAATAGTCAATAGAGTGGGGTAATTCCTAAGAATTACCCCACTTTTTATGAAGAATTCATTTCAAAACTGGTGACGTCTGACCAACGACTGTTTACAGTTAACTGATTGACTGCCAACTATTAATTCTGTCATTCTAAGACCATGAAAAGAAATATCATTTTTATATTAGCCGGCATTATATTATTGTGTTGTATCTATGTGGCAGTGGAACTACTGACACCGCTTCCAACCGGAGGTAAAAATATAGAGATTAAAATACCAGAGGGCGCTACCTTCAGACAGGCGGTTGAAATTCTTTCACAAGAAAAACTTATGCGAGACAAAGGAATTTTTCTCTTTATTGGCAGAATAAGCGGCCTGGATAGAAAAATAAGGGCTGGATACTATTCTATAACTGGCTCGCTGAGTCCCCTTGATATTTTCAAAATGCTTAAGAGGGGACAGATTATTGAGTATGAAATAACAATT
>CAYWEQ010000219.1:0-1942 GCA_964457185.1 uncultured Rikenellaceae bacterium | reverse complement strand
CTGGTAAGTTATCTCCACCAGCCTGCAAGAGGTTATTTCACCATGATGGATGGCAGAAGAAATGGTCTGAAAGTGGATTACTGGACACCTGACAATCCGACCAACTGGTTTACCCTGCCGCAGGCAACAAACAATTACACCATTGTTCCTCCGAATGCTTCTGCTGCATGGCAGACACTCGGATACTACGATGCCACCTTTGTAAAAATCAGAAGCATCAGTCTTGGTTATACCCTTCCAAAGAAATGGGTTGAAAAGATTGATATTAAAAACCTGAGGGTATATGCTACAGCCCAGAATCCGTTCCTGCTGTTTTGTCCTTATGTAACCGATTACAATGGTGTGGATCCCGAACCAACCGGTTCAGGTACAATTGGCGGAGTAGGAGAGCCGAATAACCTTCGCAGAAGCGGTCCGAATGCTTCACTGGTTATCGCAGGCAGTACACCTCCCACACGTTCATTTATTTTTGGCATCAACTTAACATTCTAAACACAAATGAATATGAGAACAATATATAAAATACCGGCTCTATTGATTGTTGGCACCGTATTCTTCCTTTTTTCGCAAAGTTGCAGCGATATTCTGGAAGAAAATCCGAAAACCCTGTTTACAACAGCCTACTTTGAAACACCACAGGGTATCCAGGATGCAATCAACGCCGCATATGCGGGCATGAGGCTCATTTATGCCCCCAACGGTGCACTGGCTATGTTTAACACAGGAACAGACGAATGGACTTATGGTGAGCAACCTGCCACCAATACCAGCGGCGATAATTTCCAGCATCGCGAACACGGGGGATATTTTCTTTCATCAGGCACCGGAAGTCTGGGTGCAATCTGGAATAGCGCATTTCCCAGGATCAATCTGTGCAATACCATCATTGAATCTGCCCCGAATGTTCCCACACTGACAGAAGAACAGCTCAACACCATTCTTGGAGAGGCTCATTTTTTAAGGGCACTTTATTATTATAATCTGGTAACACAATTTGGTGCATCACCACTTGATCTGGGCGGCGGGGATCTGAAGCCGAACACAGCACCATTCTTTGGTTGTAACAGGCTTCCGGCCGATGAAATACTTGTAAAAAACTACCAGGCCATTATCGATGACCTGGTTGCGGCAAGTGAATTATTGCCGACCGTGAAAGAACCGGATACATACAGGCTTACAAAAGCTGCTGCCTTTCACATGCTGGCAAAAGCATACATCCTGCGCTATTATTCTAATGCAATGCAGGCCACTGATATTCAGGATGCTTACGATGCAGCCATGGAGGTAATCAATGACAAGGAAATGTACGGGGTGGACCTGCTTCCATACTTTGGCAATGTTTTCAGGCAGGGAAATGATTATAACCGGGAAATCCTTTACGCTGTTGAGCGCATTCCGGGAGATGAAGTGAATAATATGGTAGCCACTCCGGGTGGAATAGGAGCATATGAATGCCAGGCAAATAATAACTTTACACCCAATTATCAGCAGAGTGTGGGAGGTAAAAGCCTGATTAACAGCCGGCCACTTGCCTATCAGCGCCCCCTCCGGAAGATAGCTCCGACAAAATGGTTGACGATGACTGCTTTTGCTGATAAAACAAACGACTGCAGGTATCATGCCACCTTCCGCACATTGTACAGAACGGCCACTGTTGCAGAACCAGGCACAGACTCATATTTAGAATACCAGGAATTACTGGCAGGTCTTGGAATGGTAATAGGCGACACAGCCTGGTATATGCCTGATACACAGGAGGAAGCCACTGCAATTGCAGCACGTGGGGTGAATTATTTTGTTGTCGGGCCTGATGACTGGTACACCAATCCTCCCGGGACATATCACATGCACCCCGCCCTGGTAAAATTCGCTGACAGCATCAGGGATAACTTCAATGATTGTTCCGGCAGGCCATACCCCGTATGCAGGCTGGCTGAGACTT
>CAYWEQ010000218.1:0-1943 GCA_964457185.1 uncultured Rikenellaceae bacterium | reverse complement strand
GTCAGAACCTTTATGCCTTACCCGCAAGCCAAAGGCAATTGATGACCCTTATTCTCCGCAAACTGCTTGCATCCTCAACTTATGCTATTTCAGGAACACTTGAGGCGCTTGGCAATAAATTGGATGCAATTGTTATAAATCAGGAAGCCGCCCCTATTTTAGAATCAACTATTACCGAGGATTTTGAAACATTCGATGAAATAAAGGACGAATGGACTGAAGATGATGAAGAAACAGAAGAAATTAAGACGTACACCCCTGAAGAAATAAAATCAATAAAAGAAGAAAGTAAGTCCCTGAAAGAATTTCATTCACTGGCAAAGTCCATAAAGAAGAACTCCAAGGGAGAGGTTTTAATGACCGCGCTGAAAGCCGGATTTGCAGAAGCGGAAAGAAGGGGTGGAAGCAAAAAGGCAGTTATCTTTACAGAGTCAACCAGAACGCAGAAATATCTTGAAAACATTTTGGAGAATACCGAATACAGCGGAAGGATTGTCCTATTCAATGGCTCAAATACAGACCGGAAATCTCAGGAGATTTATAAAAGCTGGGTTGAAAAGCATCATGGGACTGACAGGATTACCGGCTCAAAAAGCGCGGACATGCGCGCTGCGCTGGTTGAGTATTTTAGAGATGAAGCAATTATTATGATTGCAACCGAGGCGGGCGCAGAAGGAATTAATTTGCAGTTTTGTTCATTGGTAGTAAATTATGACCTGCCATGGAATCCTCAGCGGATTGAGCAGAGGATCGGAAGATGCCATCGCTATGGACAAAGGCATGATGTTGTTGTAGTCAATTTTCTGAATAGGAAGAATGCCGCTGACCAAAGAGTCTATCAACTACTTTCCGAGAAATTCAAATTGTTTGAAGGTGTCTTTGGCGCAAGCGATGAAGTGCTCGGAAACATCGAATCAGGAGTGGATTTTGAAAAACGCATTGCTCAAATTTACCAGCAATGCAGGACAGAAGAAGAAATACAATCTGCATTTGACGCACTTCAGAAAGAGATGGAGCCGCAGATTGATGAAACAATGAGTCTTACCAGACAGAGGCTGCTTGAGAACTTTGACGAGGAAGTGCATGAAAAACTAAGGATCAATTTAAAGGAAAGCAGGGAGTATCTTTCAAAATATGAAAACTGGCTTTGGCAGGTGACGAAATATTATCTTGAGCCGTTTGCCGACTTTGCCGAAGAAGGTTATTCTTTCATGCTGCAGGAAAACCCCTTCGGTAATTAAACAATACATCCGGGACCTTACAGGATAGGCAAGAATATCGAGGACGCTAATATTTACAGGATTGGACATCCCCTTGCCCAGCGTGTTATTGAAAAGTGCAAATCATTGCCGCAGGACAGCAACGAGTTAATCTTTGATTACTCAAATACAACAAAGAGAATCAGCATTCTCGAACCGCTTATCGGCAAAGCAGGCTGGCTCACGGTAGTGAACCTGAGCATAAATTCATTTGAGTCGGAAGACAGCATCCTTTTTTGTGGAATAACTGAGGATGGCATACAGTTGGATATAGAACAGTGTCAAAGGCTTTTTTCCTTGTCCGCTGCTGTAACTCCCCGCCTTGATAAGGAGGGGTTAGGGGTGGTTGAGAAACAGTTGGAACAGATTGCCCTTAAACAGCAGGCTGAAATTCTGCAAATCAACGCTGAACGCAATGGCGGCTTTTTTGATACCGAGATGGAGAAGCTGGATAAGTGGGCTGATGACGTAAAAAGCAGTATTGAGATAGAATTGAAGGAGCTTGACAGGGAGATTAAAGCCAGAAAGACTGAGGCTAAGAAGATTCTGAATCTTGAGGAAAAAGTAAAGGCACAGCGGCAGATTAAAGAAATGGAAAAGAAACGGAATGAATTACGACAGAATCTTTATCAGGCGCAGGACGAGGTGGACGTAAGAAAGGAAAATCTGATTAATGAGATAGAG
>CAYWEQ010000217.1:0-1975 GCA_964457185.1 uncultured Rikenellaceae bacterium | reverse complement strand
TAAAGTTAAACCAATTTCAAACAATTAGCAATTTTTCTTATTTTTACTTAATTGTGCAGTTCCTGATCATGCACTCAAAAACAGGAAAGATGCCGAAAATTCCTTAAACAGAGTAGGCTAACTTAATTCTATGGGTATGAAAAAAATTACATTTCTGACCGGAGTCATCTCAACAATCCTTTTACTGATCGGCATTTTCTTCAAAACTCAGCACTGGCCGATGTCAGGAGTCTTAATGACTGTTTCTTTAGTCTCCTTTGCGTTATATGCCTTTCTGTTATTTATGGATAAGAGCAAAACAGCTCAGACCGGCATTGACAAATTTGCCAATGTCATGGTTATGCTGACAATGATAATTGTGTCAATATCATTTCTCTTTAAAATCATGCATTGGCCAGGAGCAGGTTATGGTATCTATGCTGCTCATATCATTTTGGTTGCAATGATAGTTGTACTATATGTCCAGGGATCAAAACAAACCGATCCGGTAAAGAAACTCCATATTGACAGCTCCGCAATCGTTCTTACATTAATGACTGCAATTTCAATCTATATCTGGTGGAGAACAAGCATTGCCCAGGTATGAGTATATCCTGAGATATGAGCATTAAAGTAAATCCCATCGATATAACAAATGAGCTGCTCTGGCAGTCAAGGTTCGGTGATTCGGCAAAGGTGGCTGATGATGCCCTTGATAACCTTAAGAAAGCAGAAAAGACCAGGTATCCGAAGGGAATTGCTTATGCCAACCTGAATATCGCTGCCGCTAACTTCTACCAGTCAAAAAACGATATAGCTCTTAAACATCTGTCGGAATCATTTCACTGGTTCGAAGAGAATAAGAGAGAAAAAGGGTACGTAAGAGCCCTTCTTCTCAAAGGTAACATCTTTGAAAGCTTCGGTGATTATGAAAAAACCCTTCAGCTCTGGCTGGAGGCATACAAAGCTTCAATCGAAATCAACGATAAAGAATCGGAAGGAGAATCCTGCAGCCAGCTCGGACTTATTTACTCAAGACTCTGCAACTTCACTAAATCACTTGAATACTTCAACAAAGGACTGACGATCAGGGAGGAGCTCAGGGACGAAAACGGCGCGGCATCATCTCTCAACAGGATAGGTATGGTCCTGCGTCAGATGAAAAAGTATGATGAGTCACTGGAATACTACTTCAGGAGCCTTGAGATCAGGAAGAAAAATGAACAACTGGCTGCCATCCCATGGACTCTCCTCGGCATTGCAAGCACCTGTGAGGAGATGGAGAATTACCCGGAAGCGCTGGAGTACTATGAACAGGGATTGACAGGTGGTGATAAGCGGTGCTCGCTGCAGTGCATGCTCGGTTCAGGACGTGTATACAGCCGTTTGGGTGATGAAAATCATGCTGAAGAGAGGCTGAAACAATCCCTGAAGATGGGTGAGGAACTAAAGTCACTGGCCCTGATTGCTGATACTCATGCAGCGCTCTCTGCACATTACGAACTCTACAAGAAACCTGATAAAGCCCTTGTGAGCTTCAAACAGTACCTTAAGGCCAGGGAGTCACTCCAGAGCAATGAGGTGCAGAATAAGATCAGCAACATTGAGGTTGCCCATGCTGTTGAGAAATCAGAACAGGAAAAGGAGATTTACAGGCTAAGGCACGTTGAATTAAAGGCTGCATACGACATTATCGAAGAGAAAAACAAAGACATTACCGACAGCATCAACTATGCCAGCCGGATCCAGAGAGCAATGCTGCCGAAACCGGATGAGATAAAGGACCTTCCTGAAAACAGCTTTATTCTGTATCTGCCCAGGGATATTGTCAGCGGCGACTTCTACTGGTTCACGGAGATTGAGGAGAAACTCGTTTTTGTTGCAGGCGACTGCACAGGACATGGCGTACCCGGTTCGCTGATGAGCATGCTCGGCATATCTTTTCTTGAAGAGATAGTCAATAACAGGGAGATCACAGAATCAGGCAGGATCCTCG
>CAYWEQ010000216.1:0-2004 GCA_964457185.1 uncultured Rikenellaceae bacterium | reverse complement strand
GACCCCTTATTTATTCCACTGTGGAAAAATTCTCTTAAAATCCTCCCACTTTTTGCGTATTTTTATAGAGTAATTACTGAAACACAATGATATGAGAAATCTGATATTTCCCATTGCTGTTATAATTCTGATCTCATTATTCTCCTGTAACAAGGGAGATTCGGATGCAAACCTGATAGCTGAGGCTGGATCGGATACCAGTGCGCATATAGGTGATACGGTTACCCTGGATGCAAGTGCTTCTTTCGGTCGCGATTATAATCTTATGTGGAGCATCACCAGTCAGCCTGCTAATGACACCGTACTATACCCCGATACCGATTCCGCATTTTTCATTCCTTCACTGAATGGAAGTTACAGCCTGAAGCTCAGGATATCTAAAGGAAATGAGTTTGATGAAGATTTCAAAACGGTAGTGGTAGCCGGCGCCTTCCCACTCCATGGCACTATCTCGAATGATACCATTCTTGGAAAAGTCAATACAGGTGACGAGGCTGATTACATCATCACATCTGACCTGACCGTCGCGGCAACTCTGGATATCATTCCGGGAGTGATCCTGGAATTTTTAGACGGGACGGGGCTTATCATATCAGAAACAGGACAAATGGTAGCTGAAAATATAACCTTCAGGGCTGCCGCAAATAGATGGAAGGGCATCCACCTGAAAGGACCGCGTACAGTGATGATCAGCTGCCTGATCCAGAATGGAGGCTCCGGTTCCTATACTACTGAAATGACAGAAAATGCTAATATTCTCTTATCAGGAAGCGCCGTTGCCTCTTTTTCGGGCAATACTTTTGAATCGAGCGCAGGATACGGGATGGTTGTGAAAGATAATGCGGTTTTTAAGCCGGATAATGTTACAACTACCCCTGCACTGGCTAACAATAAGTTTATTTCAAATTTATCCGGGCCTATGTTAATTCCTGCGGGGACTTTAAGTAAACTCACAAGCCCTGATCTGTCATCTGAAACCGAAAATTCCTATATTGTAATCTATGAATCCACCTATGCTTCCAGTGAAACAACTGAGGCAGTGATAAGTGATTTTGGACTTCCGTATAAAATGACCGGATTGGTGAAATTTAACAAACCCCTTACCATTCTTCCAGGAGCGGAAGTGTATTTTACGCGGACTGCCGGTTTGATCCTTGCAGGGAATTTCAATATCAATGGTTCGGCGAGCAATCCGGTAGTGATGGATGGACTGACCGGTGAAAGCGGAGCATGGAATGGCGTTTATGTCAAAAGCGGAAATACCCTTATTACTTATGCATCCATAAAAAATGCAGGATACCGGGCTCTTGAAGGGCTTACTGATCCTGCCGCGCTTACCGTGGAAAGTGCATTAACAATGCAGAATTCGGAAGTTTCCGGAAGCAGCGGAATAGGGATATTCCTTAAGGACAACGCATACATCCAGTATGCAGAGAATTTTTCGGGAAACACACTTCAGAATAACATGACCTCAGCTATC
Source organism: uncultured Rikenellaceae bacterium (assembly GCA_964457185.1). Lineage (GTDB taxonomy): Bacteria > Bacteroidota > Bacteroidia > Bacteroidales > VadinHA17 > LD21. The sequence continues at coordinate 524 of CAYWEQ010000216.1, read as the reverse complement.
CGGCTGGGATTTGATGATGTACATAAGGTTCTGCAGAGTAATACTTTAAGTGCATATTCTTCCTCTGATCCGGCCATAGAGGTCAGGGATGGAAGGTCCGATAACCTGGGAACCTGGACAAACCTGGATGCTGAAATTGATTATCTCATTATAGAAGATGTGACTTTGCGTACAACAAAGTCAATGACAATTGAAACCGGATCAAACCTGCGATTCTCTTCAGGGACACTTTTTAGCATCCTTGGCAGTCTGAATGCTTCCGGAGTTACATTTAGCGGTGCTGAGCAAACGGCAGGTTACTGGGAAGGGATAAGTATAACGACCGATAACCAGGTTACATTTAATAATTGCATTATCCGGGATGGCGGGGGTGGTGCTGTAGATAAAGCAAACCTGGTCATTAAAACCTCCGCAGTAAGTGTCAGCATAACTAATTCTTCAATTATTAACAGTGCCGGTTATGGTGTACTTATCAAAGCCGGCGCATCCGGTTTCAGTATTAATGATCCGGGTTCAAACAACAC
>CAYWEQ010000215.1:0-2037 GCA_964457185.1 uncultured Rikenellaceae bacterium | reverse complement strand
GCAGAATGGAAATGCTCAGATCGGGTGATTCTGTTTACCTTAAAGAAGAAGTCCCATCTTTATGGAAGAATGAAGGAGGTGATAAGGCAGAACTACTTTTATTATGCTCGTAAAAGAATGATTGTGTATTACAAAATTTAGCAAAGAAGTTCGATAGATATTTTTTTGCCGGCTTATATTAGAAATACTTAATTCAATGTTTGAAAAGTAAAAAATACTTAATAAAAGGAGGAGAAGATGAGTCTTAGCAAGCCGAATGCAAGTGCTGCAACTGTTACAACGACGAGAGTATCGCCTTCACCCATGTCCGGATTGTGCGTCAACTGTGTTGATGGCTGTCCGGGATACTGCGAGGTTGGAAGATCTGCCCTGCGGGGAAGGGAGGTTATGTACCCTCAACCTTTCGGAAAGGTTATTTCAGGATCAGAAAAGGATTATCCGGTAGATTTTTCGCATTTCAATATTCATGGGACATGTGTTGGTGCTGTAGGTTGTGAGGCTGACCCTGACAAGGCAACATTCCCTTCAGTTAGTGTTGAGACAGAGATAACTGGTCAAGGAACAAAAATTCCCATGAGAGTTCCGTTCTTCACCGGCGCCCTTGGTTCAACCGAAATAGCGAGGGTGAACTGGGAAGGCACAGCCATCGGCGCAGCCATAAGCGGGTCAATCCTTGTCTGTGGTGAGAATGTCTGTGGAATGGACCCGAAGGCTGAAATTAAGAATGGCAAAATCGTGAATTCACCGGAGCTCGCAAGAAGGGTCAAGACATACAAAGACTGGTATGACGGCTACGGAACAATGCTTGTTCAGTTGAATGTCGAGGATACCCGCCTCGGTGTTGCCGAATATGCTGTTGAGAAACTCGGTGTTGAAGGGATTGAGTTGAAGTGGGGGCAGGGAGCAAAGTGTATCGGGGGCGAGGTAAAGCTGCCGACCCTTGACAGGGCATTGCAGCTTAAACAGAGAGGGTATATTGTCCTTCCTGACCCCGACAATAAAGGGGTACAGGAGGCGCATAAACTCGGCGGCATTGCGGAATTCGAAAGGCATTCTCGTCTTGGTATGGTGGATGAAGAATCCTTCATGAAAGAAGTCGAGAGGGTGAGAAAGATTGGCGCAAAATATGTAACCCTTAAAACAGGCGCATACAGGCCGGTGGATCTGGCGCGCGCAGTGAAGTACACATCAATGGCGAAGATAGACCTCCTGACAGTTGACGGCGCCGGCGGCGGAACAGGCATGAGCCCGTGGCGTATGATGAATGAATGGGGAATACCAACTGTCTATCTTGAATGCTTACTCTACAAATATCTTAAAAGACTGAAGGAAAAAGGTGAATTTGTCCCAACTGTTGCCATGGCAGGTGGCATTGCTCTTGAAGATCAGATTTTCAAGGCAATAGCATTGGGAGCGCCTTTTGTTAAGGCGATATGTATGGGACGTTCAACCCTGACAGCAGGCATGGTCGGGAAGACACAGGGGAAACTGATAGAAGAGGCTTTCGGAAAAGGCAAGGAATATGAAGAAGCGCTCCTCCGTACCTTCAACGGCGCTGCACAGCTTAAGGAAAAATACGGAAAAGATTTCAAGAAGGTACCTCCTGCAGCAATAGGTATCTATACCTATTATGACAGGCTTGCAGTAGGACTGAGACAGCTCATGGCAGGTACCCGTAAATTTGCCCTTAAGTATATTGACAGGGACGATATTATGTCCCTTACCAGAGAAGCATCCGATATCTCTGGTATTCCATATCTCATGGATGTAGATATGAAAGAAGTTGAAAATATCTTAGGATAAGGAGGAAGAAAATGCTTAATTTAATTTGTTATAAATTCTGTGCGTCACCTTTCTGCATGGCGAGCTGTCCGGCCGGGGCGATAAGCATCTCGGAGAAGGATAATAATGTTTATGCAGATACGGATAAGTGCAATAGATGCGGAATCTGTCGTGCAATGTGTTCTATTTTGAGCTTTGATAAAAACCTTAGAAGAAAAAGGGTATGGATGCGTGAAGATTTTGGGAAAAAGTAAA
>CAYWEQ010000214.1:0-2053 GCA_964457185.1 uncultured Rikenellaceae bacterium | reverse complement strand
GGTGCAACAAATTCAGATGAACTTGCAAGAAAGGTTGGATTGTCTGTCGGTAGTGCGCTCAGAAGTTTAGGGATAAGTATAAACCTGGCACCCGTGCTCGATGTACCGTCAGATATTCTGGCCTCACCAATGACAGGCAGAAGCTATAGCAATGATTTTAAAATAGTGGAAAGATTGGGAATTGCTTATATCAATGGGCTAAAGGATGCAGGGCTGCTGGCGACGGCCAAACATTTCCCTGACATCGGCAGGGCGGCTGACGATTCTCATCTCAGACTCCCATATGTTATATGGAAAACTCAGGATGAAAAAGACAATGATATGATGCCTTTCAAAAGTGCTGTAAGAGCAGGGGTAGACATTATAATGGTCGGTCATTTTATAGCAGAGCCCGGAGATACGAAAAATCCCATATCACTTTCATCATTCTGGATGAAGGATGTGCTCAGAAAAGAGCTGGGGTTTGGTGGTTTGATTATTGTGGACAATATCGAGATGAAACCTGTTGAGGACATAATGTCCATTTCAGAAGCAGGAGTTCAATCCTTTAAGGCTGGGGCAGATATTATCATGGTAAGCCATGAGAGAAAAAAACAGGAAGAGGTCTTTAATGCACTTATGGAAGCAGTCAAGAAAGGTAATATCTCTAACGAAAGGCTCAATGAATCACTAAGAAGAATCATCGAGGCGAAACGGAGAATAATGTCCCATAGAACGGGCAAAAGAATCAGCAATAATCTGAAAGATATCTCAAGATTAGTTGCAGAGAATTCCGTTACTGCCCTTAAATTGGATGATGCTCCTACTCTTAATATAAGCAAAGAAAATATGCTGCTTTATACAGGACATAATCCAATACTATTCAATGCCATAAAAGACTCTTTCAGGCACACAGAAATCCTGAATACAACCTTACAAAATTATAAAAAAATGAAGCCTGAAATCCCTATTGTAGAGTTTTTAAGGAAATTTGATACGGTGATTATAGATGCCGACTATTCGAATGCCTCGGGAATTATCTCTATCTGTAATGATTTAAACCTGAAATATGTAATGGTTCTGAGCCATCCCTGGAATATTCTGAGAACATTAGAGAGGTTTAAACCAGAGTGGATTGTCATTACCTTTGAGAACAGCAAAGTACATTTTGAAGTAGCTGCAGAGATAATCTGCGGAACCAGACAGGCAAAAGGCAGATTACCTTATAACATCGGACTCCCAACTAATTATGGTTATATGGACTGAATTTATATTAAATCTTTACCAAAACTGGGAATGGTATCAACTACGTCATGTAAGTATCTGCAATCTAGTGTAATGTCCCATAAATAAGGCAGCATAATTCTGTCATTCCTGCCTGGCGGGAATCCTTCTTTTAAAAGGGAAAAGATTCCGGTCAAGCCGGAATGACACTACATAAAATGTACAGAATTGTTAGGGACACCACACTATCCAGCCTACAGGAGTTGACCCCATGTAAAACTGCTTACGAGATACCGTGACCACGACCATCGGTGTCGAGAAGCTTCTCGATAGCTGCTTTCAAGCAGTTCAGAGTCGGCATCAACCTGTTTGAGCGCGTACTCGTGATTTTTGGAATTCGGCGCATGATGAGCAAACAGGTAGAAACCCTCCTTCTGAGTGACGAGTTCCCATTCCTGGGATAGTACCATCCTTTTTATCACGGAAGTAAGATGTCCCAACGACATTGTATATAGATCAGGGGAGGTGCGAATGAACAATCCCGCATCTGGCCCACCAACGTAGCGCAAATGAAAGAGCGCATAGTCAGCACTATTATAGCGTTTTGGAAATACAGCGATATCACGTCTTTGAGACAGGTGAGGGCCAAGATTATTCTGCACGCAAACCGCAGCGTCTGCGGGTATAGTCCGGGTTATCTCTTCTAAAGAATGCCTTTCAGGAGGGAGAACGTAATTCTGCCAGGAGGAAGCAAAACTATAAGGCAGGGGGGAAAGAAGTATGGAAAGCACTAGTGTGGCACCACTGAGATAAACAAGCTGCCAGGGAAAGCGACGCGGAACATGCTTGA
>CAYWEQ010000213.1:0-2090 GCA_964457185.1 uncultured Rikenellaceae bacterium | reverse complement strand
CTATCTGTATGCAATGGTAAGTATTTCCCTTTTCTCTCGGGCTCCCGTTAAAAGCAACAACCTTCATATTTTACCTCCCATGATCCCTGAGAAAGCTCAGGGCATGATCTCTATGTTATATTACCATTTCGATATGCGCATGCAAAACTATTTGTGCTTGAGAGTACCGATTTCTGCATATAAAGTCAATTTAAGCAGCCAATCGTAAAGCTTTAGCCCTCTTAAAATCAATTCTATTGATCAGGAATTTCGTGAAGGTAGCTGTAGCAGGTGAACCTGACAGAAAATCAGGGAAGGAATTTCTCAGGGCGAGGGAAGTAACATACTCTGAGGGAGGGATACCTGGCCGGATAGTGCGGAGCCAGGAACAAAAATTGGCCCAGACGACATCGGGGAAACTGACAGAAAGATATTGAAGGAGCCCTTGAGCGATAAGGCCGATCTGGATAAACCTGTGGTAAGCATCAAGTTTTCTCCTCACTGCCTTGCGGTATTGCTCAGACTTCCTGTGCAGGTACTGATCGCCTGCTGACCTGCGAAGGGGAGTCATGGTCTTCATCCAGAAGTGATAGGCATACGAACCGATTGTTCTTATGGCCTGTTTGAAAGAGACCTCAATCTTAAAGCGCAGGCCGTATAAGGAAATAATCTCCATTGGAGACAAAGAAAGGTCAGTGCACAGCAGGATGCACCGACCCCGTGTCGGATGGATTACAGCCACAAAGCGTACCAGAATGCCGATCCTTTTGAGCAGGAGGTCCATAGAACGATAGTGCAGCAAGACATCTTTTTCTCCGTAAACAGGACTTTTTGCCTCATGCATTGTTTCGGGGTTGTCAAACAGGTTTCTGAGGGGAATCTTTTTTCCGTAGCGTTTTGGTCGACCTTTTTTCCGTTTGCCTGAGGGAATAGCAGCCGGCAGATAGGCAACAGCATTCATTCTCACCTGGGAGGTAAGGTGGTTGCCCTGTGCAAGAAGACAGGACATAATCTTTCTGGCGGAATAATAGGCGTCAGCGATAAAGTAAAACTCCGGAAGACTGAGTGAATCAACCAGCAGAATCATCTTGTCCAGAAGCGTTGCCTTGTCTCTGTTGGAAGAGACAATACCCTCATGGATGCGGCTTGCAAGGGGAACGGCGAAAACGCTTTGTAGAGCACCGACCAATACAGCAACCGCTTGACAGGAATGCCCCATAATGTACTGCGGTTTGGTATTGGATTCAGATTCCTGATGCAGCAGTTTCACGCCCGGCATCTTCTTGCCGGTCTTGGGAACCTTGATTCCGTCACCGACAATCAAAAGCCTTCCGTTGACCTTGAGGATACCTGGAAAGACATGCAATACCGTGGTAATCCATGAACGGGAAAGCCTATGTATATTCAGGGACGTACTGTGAAAGAAATCCAGGATTCTGTCATAACAATACTCTTTGAGTCCAAAGGCTCTGACAATGCTGGTAACGCCGAAAAGATCAGGTCTGATGCACATGCCTGCAAGACAGACCGATAACCACAGAAATGTTCTGAGCCTTGAACAGGCTGACCTCAGTTGCCATACTGCTGAAAACCAGTGAAGCCACAGTTCCATAGAGACCTCCTGTATATATAGAATAGAAACCCTTGATAGTATAGCATTATAATGCTATACTATACAACAAAAAACACTTCAGGAGGACTTTTTGATACAATTATCTGAAGAACATGTCTCTATGACAGATAAGAAACTGTTACAGATCGAAAAACAGATTGCTGCTATCAAACAGCAGCTTATGGAAATCGGAGAAATGCGGCCGGGTTCTCTTACGAAACAGTATAAAAACCCGAAAGATAAAAAAGGCGGATTTTACCAGATTAGCTATACCCAAAAGAACAAAAGCAAAACGGAATATGTAAGACCCTATAATATCAAGGTCTTAAAACAGCAAATCAGGTCCTATAAGAAATGGAAAATGCTTGTTGAACGGTGGATAGAACTGTCAATTATTTACTCCAAATTGAAAATGGACATCGCCAATCAAACCAAGCTAAAATGATGAGAACTCCGCAGCCTTAAGTAAGGTAGTTATAGCCCTTTTGTCGGTCGCCAT
>CAYWEQ010000212.1:0-2111 GCA_964457185.1 uncultured Rikenellaceae bacterium | reverse complement strand
CGGAGACTATATGCTCCGTATTCTTTGTTCCGGTTTTTAAAAATCATATCATCAAAACTCGGAGCTTTTATCACATCTTTTTCCATATTATTAATATATCTTTCAATATATACGGTTTTTTTCAATAACAAGTTTCAGTTTAAACGTAAAAATTCAGTTAATTATTTTCAAAGTATCTTACTGTTCAAGCTCCACATTATAAATTCTCGATTTTGTAATCGGGACCTCTTTTGTTTGATAACCTTTTGCAGAAATAATTAAGACTTCTGAACTAAGTGGTATTTCAAATTTAAATTCACCTTTTGTATTAGTTGTAATTTCAGCTGCCGTGTCTTTAACCCGTATAGATGCTCCGCTTATTGGCTGCCCTGAGCTATTTTTGATAACACCTTTCAGCTCATTGGGATTGATATGTGCCATAATATTCTTCTTGACTGAAGTTACATAGTCGATGGAAGATCTGACATTCTGGTTGCCTGGATCTGCATCAAGTGCCTTATTGTAAAAAAAGATCGACCGGTCAAAATAGGGTAGCTTTGCATCCAGTTCTTTCACAGTTTCACTCATCATAAAGGATACGTTAGCTTTACCGCTGAAACCCTTGACCAGGAATTCTCTATTACTGGGATCAATAGTGAGAATACGGTCATACCAATAATTTGCATCACTATAATTCTCTTTTTTCAGATGATAATAACCAAGATACCCGAATGCCTCCACTAACTCTTTAGAATTGGCGACCGTGTCAACACTGGCCTTGGCAATAAACGTTTCAAATTTTGGTTTTGCAAGGCCTCTTCTGGAATCAGGGTCCATCTGTGAATATGTTCTGGCAATCATCAGATAGCTTTGAATATTATCCGGGAATTTCGTCGTAACAACTTTAAATATCGAATCTGCTTTTGAATAATTCTTAGCCATATAATAGGCTCGTCCAATCTGTAAATAATTGCTTACATCATTCCTCCCGAGATCCAGAAGTTTTTCCCAGGTTCTGGCAGCTCCTTCATATCTCCTGTAGGAATAGTAGCCGTTGGCGATTTCGGACAGGAGATTCACATCTTTCTTATCGTATTCAAGAGCTTTATTGTAAGCTACGAATGCCCTGTCGATTTCTTTATCCGCTCTCAGGACATCGGAACTAAGCTGGCTTTTTCTTGTATTAAGAGAGTCAATCCTGGCTCTCCATTTAGCCTGGTTCTGACTTCTTGCATTGCTTAGATTCTTGCGCGCTGCATCCAGTTCATTATTGACTCTTGCAGTATCCTGGAGTAATTTAGCATAACCATTGTTCTTTTTTAACAATATTTTTGCCAGGTAAGTATAATCTTTTTTGATAAGATTATCAGGCGGAAGGGTATTGAAAAGATTTTCAATGTAATTAAGGGCTTTGTCCATATCGGATTCTTCCATTTCATAACAGGAATAAGCAGCAATCCTGTTCAGGTAATTCCTGGTTTTATCTACAGCAAAGATCTCCTCTACGGTTTTAACAACTTCCGCATATTCCTTTGCATAAAATAATGCATTTACATACCGGATCATGGCTGGAATATTCCCTTTGGTTAGATCGAGATATGTCTTGAAATACTCTTTCGACTGGTCATACCTGCCGGCCATGGAATACAGCTGACCCAGCTCCCTGTATGCAGGTGCATAGTCAGCAGCCAGTTTAATAGCAGCTTCATAATAGGGAATGGCAGCCATGAGGTTAAGACCTCTCACATAAATACTTCCAATCTTCATATTGGCTGTCGGAGAACCCGGATCATAATTCTGTGCAAGTTTATAATTGAAAATAGAATTTGTCCCGTCATTAACAAGTATATAAACATCACCCAAAATAATATAAATATCAGGATTAGTCTTATCAATTTTAATTGCTTCCTTTAGAAGAGGTAATGCAAGAGATGTATCAACACTCCTAAGCCTGATATATGATTCAGCAATTTTAGCAAGTGCATAAGCATAATCCCTGGGATTGAGTATTTGCTTAATTTTCTTATAAGGAGGAAGAAGGCTTTTGGCCTTTGTACGTAATTGTTCAGCTTCGCTGTCATTGCCAAGATAAAAGGCCAGCTTAGCTAAGCCGATATAGTTTAGGGGATCGG
>CAYWEQ010000211.1:0-2124 GCA_964457185.1 uncultured Rikenellaceae bacterium | reverse complement strand
GGACAACAGGGATTTGGGGAGAATACTTTAAGGATGTTTGAAAGAGAACTGAAGCAATGTATTATCCCGTTTGTAGAGAAGAACTATCGTGCAGAGACCGTACCAGGCAACCGTGCCCTTGCAGGATTATCAATGGGTGGGATACAGACACTTTATGTCGGGATAAACAATACCGGTATGTTCCCTTATCTTGGTGTTTTCAGTTCAGGCTGGATCATGCCTTCCCAGAATGACCTTGCTGACAAGCAATATGATAATATTAAGAGTAACTATCAAAAGATAAGCAGTAACCTGAAGGTTCTATGGATAGCAATGGGTGGTAAGGAAGATATTGCCTTTAACAACTGCCAGTCAATGATGAAAAAGCTGGATGAGCTGAAAGTAAAGTATACGTACAGCGAATACCCTGGCGGACATACATGGCCTGTATGGAGGAACAACCTGTACAATTTTGCACAGTTGCTGTTCAGGTAGCTGTATTATCAATTAGGATCTTAATCTGATGGTAAGAACATTTCAAATACTTACATTTCTTATCCTACTTTCGCAGGCTTTCCGGGAGGTTCATGCGCAATCAAGACTTTACCCGGATGAGTTTCAGCTGGGAGACGTTACCTTGTTTGACGGTCCCTTTAAACATGCCCGTGATCTGAATATCCAGATCCTGCTGCAGTACAACATCGATCGCATCCTGGCGCCATTCAGGAAAGAATCAGGGCTGCCGATGAAAGGCGACCTCTATCCTAACTGGCAGGGACTCGACGGCCATATCGGAGGTCATTACCTGACAGCCATGGCAATGAATTATGCTGCAACCGGAAATGCCGAGTGCAAAAGAAGGATGGAATATATGATAGCTGAACTCAAAGCCTGCCAGGATGCAAACGGGATAAATAATGCTGATTGGGGGAAGGGATATCTTGGAGGAATTCCAAACAGCAAAGAACTCTGGAGTACCCTGAAGAAAGGTGATTTCAGAGTATACAGAACAGCATGGGCTCCATGGTACAACATTCATAAGATGTATGCCGGTCTCAGGGATGCATATGTATATACCGGAAATGAGGAGGCTAAAACCATGTTCCTGAAATTCTGCGATTGGGGCATAGACATCACCTCTTCCCTTTCTGACACACAGATGGAAACAATGCTCGACTCGGAACATGGAGGAATTAATGAAATGTATGCCGATGCATATCAGATTACGGGCAATGAAAAATACCTTGCTGCAGCAAAAAGATTTTCACACAAAATGCTGCTGGATGCAATGTCTTCCCATATAGATAATCTTGACAATAAACACGCGAATACACAGATCCCGAAAGCAGTAGGTTTTCAGAGGATAGCAGAACTTTCTCACGATAAGAAGTTTGCCGAAGCGGGCAGGTTCTTCTGGGAAACTGTCACAGAAAACAGGTCACTGGCATTCGGCGGAAACAGCAGAAGAGAATTTTTCCCTGGCAAATCATCATGCATCGATTTTGTAAATGATATTGAAGGCCCCGAATCATGCAATTCATATAATATGCTTAAGCTTACCGAGGATCTGTTCAGATCTGATCCTTCGGTTAAATTTGCTGATTACTATGAAAGGACACTTTATAACCATATCCTGTCAACCCAGCATCCTGAACATGGAGGTTATGTATATTTTACTCCTGCCCGGCCTCGCCATTACAGGGTTTATTCAGCCCCAAATGAAGCAATGTGGTGCTGCGTGGGAACCGGCATGGAAAACCATGGAAAATACAATCAGTTCATTTACACACACAGGGGAGATTCGTTGTATTTAAACCTCTTCATTGCATCAGAGCTGAACTGGAAGGAAAGAGGAGTGAAAATAGAGCAGGAAACTAAATTCCCTGATGAGGAACAGACACAATTGACTATAACGCAAGGATCTTCAAGGTTTAAACTGATGATACGTTACCCGTCATGGGTAGAGGAAGGTGCTTTAAAAATAACTGTCAACGGGAAACCTGTTTCTTATAGTGCCCATCCCTCATCCTATGTTGCTCTGAATCGCCAGTGGAAAAAAGGAGATGTTGTACTGGTTTCCCTCCCAATGCATAACACAACCGAACAATTACCAAATGTACCCGAATATATTGCTTTTATGCATGG
>CAYWEQ010000210.1:0-2132 GCA_964457185.1 uncultured Rikenellaceae bacterium | reverse complement strand
CTTTGCCTTGAGCTCTTTAATTCCAGCAGAGATCATTTTAGTAACTCTTTCTAATATTATTGTAACTATAATATTATAGTTTAATAGTTACTTTGTCAAGTAAAATGTATCACTAAAAGTAATCCTTCAGTTACGTGGGGCGGAGATGTAGAGAAGCCACTTTCAAGCTAAACACATTAATTTTAAAACAATCCAAAATTCTTAATCATGGAGGGGCAAGAATATTTGGAAAAAGAAGGGGAAACGGGTCGATATTCATATTTTTTGATAGTTGATCGAGAACATTTTTGAGATGTTGAACTACATCGACTTTTTGTTTTTTCAGTGAGTGCAGCGCTGTCATCAAAACACTCCTGGTATGTGCTCCTGCATCTGACAAGGAGCCGAAGCTCACTTTACGGGCAATTACCGTAGGTCGTAAGTCTCGTTCAGCAAGGTTGTTTTCAGCAGGCACCCGCCGGTTATCTGCCCAATGATACAAACGATGAGCATTTTCATGGAAGATAGTTTGTATATGGCATATCCCCAAGTGTACGGCAGGAGCATCAACAGCAGCAAGAAGCTGTGCCTTGATATCCGAAGCTTTTGCATAATACTCATCATCCGGTATCGGTTGACTCCTGAGTTTCATTGCTGTCGTTAAAAGCGGCGACATGACGCTGACAAAGGTTTTGACTTCACCAGAGTCAGGAAAGTCTTTCTCAAGGTCTTCCACATCCCTCAACAGATGGGCATAACAGTATTGTAAAGCGCAGGGGGTTTTATTGTATCCTGCATACCGGTCCACTACCAGAACACCTGGCAATGGTTTGTCTCCAAATACTGCCTGCGGCACTTGTGCTGAACGGCTCTTGCGGAACAGAAAGATACTGATCTGTTCCGTAGCAAAAAGCCAGACATATCCGTTTTTGCCGTTTATCCGCCAGCCGGTTTCATCAGCATGACGTACAGGAGACTGCCGGTACTTTTCGATCAGCCTTTCAACATCAGAGTTAAACAGTTTTGCCAGATTATGGAATATCTCCACCAGACTTCCTGCACCTATGCCAATTTGCTCACAGATGCGCCCCATGGGAACACCGTGCAGATAGTGCATGGCTGATACCGTGGCAATCAACTGGTTGCCATAAAGACTTTTCGGCAGAACACCAGGAGGTTGAGGCTGAAACGTCTTCCGGCAATGCGTACAATATTTCTTGGGTAACCGATACAGGATACGCTGCATTTGCAAAGGACGACCGTCAAACACTATACGATCATTCAGGCCTTTGTCTGTTAACGGATTACCACAATTCGGACACATATCACCTGCTTGAGATTCAATGGTCTCAATGTGGTCGGCATCTGTTGCTATGAGCGTTTTCCGGCCATATCCCTTATGCCCTTGCCGTGCCCCTTTGGGGTTGCCTTCCTTCTCCGGTGTGTTTGTCTTCACAGGGATCTTCGCAGAGGGTGTTGAAGAACCAAAAAATCCCTCTTGCTCTTTCCGCTCCTTATAACGAAGTCTCTGTCTCAATCGCTGATTTTCCTCCTTCAGATAATCTATTTCCCTCTGTTTATTGAGACATTCCGGACAATACGTGAACATTATCAGTCTTCCCTCAACCGTACAATGTCCTTCTGGATGTGTGATATGTTACGGATTAACTCCTTCAGCTTCCTGTAATTTTCTACCCACCTCTTTACTTCTGTTTCCATTTTCCTGGGCACATAAAGGGAAACCGTCTTTCCGTTTTCCTTCCAAGTTACATACATGACTGGATGTTTCTGTCCACTGGTATGACAGGCACAACTCTTTCTGCCGCAGATGCGGGTAGTCTTCACCAATGTGCCTTCTATCCATGGGCTGAAGTCAGCAACTTTTTTGAGGAGCTTGTTCCGTTTCTTCCCTAACGCATGCTTTTTCTTGTTCATATCTATAATGTATATATACATAATAGATTATAATCAGCAAAAATGCAAGAGAATATTTCGCTAAATATTTATTGAGACATATGAAAGCCGGTTAAGGTACTCTTATGGTGAAAGGTAGGTCTTTCGGTTAAAGTGCTTTTACCCCACGTAACTGAAGGATTACCCAATTCTGTTCCTTTTTCTTGCAATTTTTCCAGTATTGTTATAGCCACCAAAAC
>CAYWEQ010000209.1:0-2144 GCA_964457185.1 uncultured Rikenellaceae bacterium | reverse complement strand
CTTAGAGTAGTCCAGGACCTTGGTTTTCACTTCATGAATGAAGTAACATTCTTCAAGTCAACAGTAGCCTCGACTGTCTATAAAGTAACTCCAGGATATTCACTGAACGAAGTGGTCAAGGGTGTGGTTACAGGAACTACAGTAACCGACTTTTTAGCGAATCTGATACTGGCTGATGCTGGTCAGACACTCACAGTGAAAAACCATTCAACCGGTAGTGTTCTGACAGGTAGTGATGCAGTAACAGATGGAGATACATTGGTTGTTATGTCAGCCGGCCAGGTAGTGGATCATATAACTGGAGATTCCATTTATAATGTTTCAAAATATATCCTTGATGTTACTGTTGAAGGTTTGAGTGACAATGCAGTTCTGAGTTCAACTGTATATACTATTGATATTACTGGGAACACCGGAACTGTAAGCGGAATGCCATATGGAACTCTCGTGAAAACGGTTGTTGATCCTGTAAACCTTACAGTACCTGCTTTCGCTACCATGACTGTTGTTGATGCAAATGATGAATGGGTACAGCTGAAAAAGCTGAATTTTGATACCATTTATGTGGATGTTCAGGTGAACGATCAAATCTATCTTGAAGTTGTTGCTGAAGATGGAGTAACCAAAATATTATATCAGTTACAACCAACAGCACTTGCATCAGATGCATTTGTAACATCCGATGTATTTACGGTCGATCAGAATTTAGCATTAATTAAACTGATCCCCCAGGGTACAACTGTCCAGGGTTTCATAGCAAACGTGGTTCCCGTAACAGGAGCAACCATGAAATTAGTTGATAAAAATGGACTTGAACGTACCTTCGGAGAACTGTACAAGGATGACAGGCTCATCGTAACATCTCAGGATGGTGAAACAGTTAAAGTTTATTACCTGTCATTGTTGCCCGCATGGGTGGGAGAAACCGCTGATTATCTTGCATATGTAACATCCAGTGTATACGCGGTTGATCAATATAACCTTGCTATCTCTGGTGCAACAATTACAATTACAGAAGCTACTTCAGTTACCAGCTTCCTTGCTAATCTTGTTCCATCAACAGGTGCAACAATTAAAGTAGTTGATGCAAATGATGTTGAAAATACAGGTACGATGAATGATGGTGATCTTCTTAAAGTTACTGCCGCTAATGGAGTAACTTTTGCTTATTATTCAATTGAAGTAAGTCATGTTTCAATTAATGAATTAAGCAACCTGTCAATTAATATATATCCAAATCCAAGCTCAGGTAAAATAACCATTTCAGGGTTAGAACCTGGAACCAGGATCCGGATATTGAATATATTAGGTGTAGGCCTTCGTGACATAGTTTCTACCCAGAGTGAAGAAATCATTTCACTCGAAGGTCAGCCTGAAGGTGTTTACTTTGTAGTAGTAAGTAACTCCGATTCTATTATCGGTCGTTATAAGCTAATTATTAAGTAAATAAATCTCTGAATAAAATAAGAGCCTGCAAAACAGGCTCTTATTTTTTTTTCTTTTTTTTAAGTTCTATATTAACAATAAATGAAAGCTAATTGTAAATATATCTTCTACTCCTTATTCATTTCGACCTTTATCCAGACAGTTACAACTGCACAAATTACACCCTGGCAGGCAATTTCTCAGATGCAAAAAGGAATTAACCTTGGAAATACACTTGAGCCTCCTTATGAAGGGAACTGGAATCCTCCTGCCCAGGAATATTATTTTGATCTGTACAAAACGGCTGGATTTAATTGTGTACGTGTTCCGGTAAGATGGGACAAACATACCGGTACCGTATCTCCATATAAGATTGATGAAACCTGGTTACAACGGGTTGAAACAGTCATCGACTGGGGACTGGAAAGAGATTTATTTGTTGTGGTAAATTCTCATCATGATGACTGGATTAAGCAAAACTATTCCAACCCTGGTATTCGCGCCCGTTTTGATAGTATATGGACACAAATATCAGAGAGGTTCAAGGATAAACCTGAAAAACTCATCTTTGAAATCCTGAATGAACCTTACGGCCTGACAAAACAACAAAACGATGATATGCATCAGCGAATACTTTCCATTATAAGAAAAACAAATCCTACAAGAATCGTGATTTTTCAGGGACATAATTGGGGTGGATCTGATGAACTCATTACTGC
>CAYWEQ010000208.1:0-2203 GCA_964457185.1 uncultured Rikenellaceae bacterium | reverse complement strand
TAATTTCTCCCCTTCTTGCTTTAGCATAAAGTCCCTTTGGATCTCTTTGTTCACATACTTCAAGTGGAGTAGAGATATAGATTTCAATAAAATTCCTGCACAGCGACCGCACAAACTCCCTGGTTTCCCGGTAAGGAGAAATAAAGGAAGCAACGACAGTCACATCATGTTTTTCCAGCATCGCGGCAAGGTAACCGACACGCATAATATGTCTGTCCCGTTCCTCCTTGCTGAAACCTGTCTGCGGAAACATTTTCCGCACCACATCCCCATCAAGGTGTTCCACCCTTGTACCATTTTTCGAAAGATACTCCATTACACCCTCAGCAATGGTGCTTTTCCCTGAGGCGGAAAGACCAGTAAGCCAGATAACTGCTGGTAATTTCATAATTAATTAAGGTATTCATCCGGACCCTTCAAAAACATCTCTACAGGAACAACCAGAATATTTTTATGTTTCATTGGTACAGTACCCCTGTAAATCAAGACAAGAGAGGCTTCAGGATAATCATCTCCAAATGAGAAAAGTCCATTATAGTCTACAGGCCTGACAGCATTTGTGTTCTTAACTTCTAACGCTGTAAATGTTTTTCCACCATACAGCACAAAATCCACCTCATTTCCAGCTAAAGTACGCCAGTAATATAATTTAGTATCCGGAAGTGCAAAGTCTGCAAATGCTCTAAGGTGCTGACCGACAAGTCCTTCAATAGCCGGTCCTGATATTTCAGATTCAATGTCGAGTGGTCCTCTTTGTCTTAACCGATGGTATAATCCGTTGTCGAAAAAATAAAATTTCGGATGTGATGCTGTTTTTCTCTTTGCCCGTTTAGCGAAAACAGGAAGTCGGTATGCCAGTAAAAGATCTTCCAGGATATCAATATAGCCCGTTACTATGCCTCTTCCTGTTTGACATTCCCTTGCAAGGTTGCTTACATTCAGAATAGTCCCATGCGAAAAGCTGATTATCTCCAGAAAGCGTGCGAATGTACCAAGGTTTCTAACCAGACCTTCAGCCTGTATCTCCTCTCGCAGATAAATATCTACATAAGCCGAAAGAGTTTTTGCCGGATCAGCACTTCTTTCAACAACCGGTATCAATCCTGTCTGTAATGCTTTATCAAGTGAAAAAGAGGTGCCCAGCTCAGTTGCGGTAAAGGGGTGCATCCTATAATATAAAGCTCTTCCTCCCAGAAGGTCGGCTCCTGACTTTTTTGGTTTACGAACTCCTGATCCAGTCAGTATGAACCGTATTTTTTTCTCTTCCATTATTTTATGGACTACATCGAGTATCTGGGGGATTTTCTGTACTTCATCAATTATAACGCAGGCCGGGTTTACTGCGCTGACTGTTTTTATAAGGGTTTCAGGGAATGCAGAAAAGGTTCTGAAGGTTTCCGGATCGAGAAAATCGATATATAAGGTATCCTTTTTAATAAGGCCTTTAACAAAAGTTGACTTGCCTGTTCCTCTTGGTCCGAATAGGAAAAATGAAGTCTGAGGTATATTTATATGTCGCTTTATTTCTACCACATCTGCAAATTTAGACCTAATTTGCGTAATATACAATCATTTTTCGACCTGAATTCTGACTTTAAATGGTTAGCGTTTCCCTAATCAATCACCTTCCCATCCCATAACTGGTCAAGAAAGAATCTCCACGGCATAATGGTAATATTGCCAATCTTACGCGGAGAGAGGTCATTGGATACCAATATAAGTTTTTTGACATTATATTCTTCAGCAAAACTCTTAAGTCCCCGTAGATGACCCTGATGTGCCATACCGGTGGCTTTAACCTCTACGGCTACCTTATGATCGCCAAGGATAAAATCAATCTCTATTTGTGAGGCAGTGCGCCAGTAGCTTATCGGATAATTTAGATCAGAGTAATAGCTGTGAGTAAATATCTCATGGTAAATAAAGTGCTCGAAAGCACGGCCGAATGATTCACTCCCGGTAAGTATCCGTCCTCGTTTAAGAAGATAATTAGCAATTCCGACGTCAAAATAATAGAACTTGGGTGAGAGTATCACCCTGCGTTTGGGTTTCTTCTGGTAGGAAGGAAGAAAACGGCCTATAAGAGTGTCTTCAAGTATCTGGAAATATTCCCTGACAGTCGGGGCACTTACCCCACAATCGGCTGCAATGTTGGAATAGTTGACTATCTCACCATTTGAGAATGCAGCTATTTCGAGGAAGT
>CAYWEQ010000207.1:0-2235 GCA_964457185.1 uncultured Rikenellaceae bacterium | reverse complement strand
AAGCAGTTGTGCAGGCTTTGCCCTTCAGTCTCTTTTTGCCCGTACCATGTGAATAAAACGCCATAATGGCGATTTAGTTTTTTTTTACCTTTAGGTTGTTGTAATTAACCCTACCTAAAACCAGTATAGATGAATGCAGCTGTTCGCAACCTGACGTTTCTTACACTTGCAATAGTGGCCTTTAACCAGGCTGTGGCACAAAAATCAAGTTATACAACAAATAGCGGTATGGCAATAGGTTTTGGATTCGGTGCATCATATCAGCAATCTGACATTGCCAATTCAAGAGGCGCCGGTTTCGACTTCACACTGGGACATCATATCTATAAAAAAGAAAATGCATTTCTCAGTTTAGACTGGAAGTTCCGTTTTCTTGCCGGAGAGAACAAGGCATATGATCACAGGATTAACCCTGATACTACATATAGCAATATCCGCCTTGATATTATCAACTGCGACCTGGAGCTTGGCTTAACACTTAACCGGCTGAGAGAAAGAACCCGAATTGTGATTACAGGTTTTGCAGGTGCAGGAATGACATACGGGAGTACTTTTACGGACCTGTATGATGGGAATGGCCTCTTATATGATTATAGTGTAATCGACCCAAACCAGGAAAGGGCAAAAGTATATGACGACCTGGTGAAGCTGTCGGACGGAAATTTCGAAACTCCCCTGGTTAACAAGACAGCAATTTTTCCAACTCTTGGCATCTTCATCGGTTATCAGTTCTCACGAAGTTTTATGTTAGGCATCGAACATAAGACCAACTTCTCCCTTACTGAACAAAACAGTTTTGACGGTATTAACATCGATAACAACATTATAACAGGGTCAAAAAAGGACAGAATCCATTATACAACGCTCTCTTTCAGATGGAATCTTAGAGGGAGGTCATCCCGCTCAGCTGGAAGCTATACCTCATCAGGCATAAATTATGCAACAGATACCTACAAAGCCATTGATACAATAAGCCCCGTTACCAATCCAACACCAGTGATAGTTGTTAAACCGCCTGTTGTGGACATTACAGTTCCGGCAAACAGTACTTATTCAACCA
Source organism: uncultured Rikenellaceae bacterium (assembly GCA_964457185.1). Classification (GTDB taxonomy): domain Bacteria; phylum Bacteroidota; class Bacteroidia; order Bacteroidales; family VadinHA17; genus LD21. Next base: position 1,175 of record CAYWEQ010000207.1, on the reverse strand, counting down.
CGGAAGGGAAAATTGATATTTCCGCGCGGGTACAGAATGTAAGAAACAGACAGGACATTCAGGTCCTTTTAAATGGTTACAATATCGGATTCGAATATAATCCCGGCACCGGCAGTATCAGATCAACATTAGTCCTCGCTGATGGCAAAAACAATCTTGTAATTACCGGGGCAAACCAGGCAGGTAGTGCCAGGGACAATGTTACAATAATCCTCAATAAGCCTGTCCGGTCAGCACTTCCTGTGATCAGATTTATCAATCCGCCGGGTCCTGTGACAGTCAACCTTAATATATTTGAACTAAGTGTACAAACGGTCAACGTCAATGCCTGGCATGATGTAACCGTGACTGTAAACGGGATAAACACAAGTAACTTCTCCCTGAGCCCTGAAGGAGTGGTTACAACCAACATCGCTTTGAAAGAAGGAGCAAACAGAGTTGAAGTCTCCGGGAAGAACGAATCTGGTGTTGTAACAGAAATGACCACAATTACTTACATCAAACCTGTAAAAACCAAACTACCTGTCGTAAATATTCTGATCCCTGATACTGACCCATACAGCACCTACCAATCTTCACAGGAGATACGGGCAACTGTCACAGATGTAAAAGGGAAAGAGAATATTTCCGTATCCATTAATGGTATAAACTCAACCGACTTTACCTACGACAACAATTCACTTGCGCTAAATACCACCATATCTTTAAAGGAAGGCCGTAACATGATAACAATTACTGCCAGGAATGAAGCCGGACAGGAGGATGTTAAGTCACAGGTTGTTATCAAGGAGACCAGACCATGCCCTCAACCTGTTCTGAGGATGATTGCACCGCCTCAGAATGATTTGAACACTGACAATCCATCATATACTTTCAGAACTGAAGTTAAAAACATTGCCGGCAGAGACCAGCTTCTGCTTACATTTAATTCAAGAAGCATAACCAGCTTTACCTTCGATGGTAATGAGATTATCTACACTGCTTCTCTTAAGGTCGGGAGCAATTCTTTAGTTCTGGTTGCAAAAAACAGTTGTGGTTCCACAATCCTAACTTCTTCCATTATATATAGACCTGCTAAGCCAATTGTAAGCAACGAGTGCGGTCAGGTTTCAGGTTCGGATACGGTGATAATAAAGGAGGAAAGCACCTGCGGACCAAGGATAAATCCCGGGAAT
>CAYWEQ010000206.1:0-2248 GCA_964457185.1 uncultured Rikenellaceae bacterium | reverse complement strand
TTGCTTCTGATAACATTTTAGCGTATGGATGGACTTTCATGATCTTCTCAAACAGTTCCACCTGATCAATGACAATAAAATGCCATGGCTGCTCATTACGGGCTGAGGGTGCATACATCGCAGATTTTAACAATAAGTCAATGAGTGACTTATCAACATCTCTGCGGATGTAATGACGTATGCTTCTCCGCGTGATTATTGCTTCGATTACAGGATTCGGCCAGTGTTCCATTTAAATAATATTAACAGTTTATAAACAATTTAGTAAAGATTGTGAACAAAATTTTTTACTAAGTTTAGCTAAATTGCCATTGTGTCACCCTAATACGACGAGATGCCGAAGAAAAAGATCAGGAAGATTTTTGTGCTCGACACAAATGTTCTTTTACACGATTACAAATGTATCTATAAATTTGAGGAAAATGACATTGTCATTCCCATAACCACGCTCGAAGAGCTGGACCGTTTCAAGAAGGGCAATGACATGATCAATTTCCACGCCCGGGAATTCACAAGGGAGCTCGATAAACTTTCGGGCGACCAGCTTTTCAATGGCGGCATATCCCTTGGCAAAGGCCTGGGCAAGCTTTCAATTGAAACCGGCAAGCCTTTCTCACCGGTCATCAAAGCCTCTTTCCCTGAAGATACTTCCGACCACCGCATCCTGGCTATTGCCGAGCATATCTTCAAGAATAATGACCGTGAGGTGATCCTGATCTCCAAGGATATCAACCTGCGGATGAAAGCCAAGTCCATAGGCATTATGGCGCAGGATTACCAGAACGACAAGATCGCCAGCATCGATGACCTGTATAAAGGCATCACCCTGCTTGAAAATGTCAATGACAAACTGATCGCAAAATTGTACGAAGGTTTCAACGGTGTCCCTCTTAAAGAATTTAAACTGGGTCCTGAACCTTCTGCTCATCAATATTATATAATGAAAAACGGCAAATCGAGTGCCCTGGCGCATTATGATCCGTTTAACAAAGTCATTGACCGTGTTGAGAAACAAAAAATGTATGGTATCGATCCCCGTAATGCCGAACAGACTTTTGCACTGGATGCGCTGATCCGGCCAGAGATACAACTGGTCAGCCTTACCGGTAAGGCAGGAACGGGGAAAACCCTCCTGGCACTGGCTGCTGCCCTGCACCAGAGAAAATTATATACCCAGATCTTCCTGGCCAGACCGGTTGTACCACTTGCTAACCGCGATATGGGATTCCTGCCGGGAGATATCAAGGAGAAACTTGATCCATATATGCAGCCCCTTATTGATAACCTGTCGGTGATCAAGCATAAATTCAGTCAGCAGAGTCCTGAGTTTACCAAAATCGAAGAAATGCTTAAGACAGAAAAACTTGTCATTACTCCTCTTGCATATATCAGGGGCCGGAGCCTTTCAAATGTTTTCTTCATAGTGGATGAGGCACAAAACCTCACACCCCATGAAGTGAAAACAATTATTACCCGGGCAGGTGAAGGCACAAAAATGGTATTTACAGGCGATATTGAACAGATCGATTCACCATACCTCGACTCCCTGTCAAACGGCCTGTCCTACCTGTCAGATAAAATGAGAGGACAGGAAATATTTGCACATGTCAACCTCATCAAGGGAGAACGCAGCTTTCTTGCAGAACTGGCTAGTAACCTCCTGTAAATGCCTCTGAGGATCACTTATTTTATATCCCTTTTTTCATTATATTTGAAATAACCCGAACTTAGCACTCAGAACTTTAAACTTTAAACTGTAAACTGTAAACCATCAAAGTATGTCTAAACATTTATATATCGTTCGTCATGCCAAATCCAGCTGGGATTATGAAGACATCAGCGATATCGACAGACCTTTAAGTATAAGGGGAATCAGAGATGCAGTTAATATGGCTGGCAGGTTGAAATCAAATGGGGACATCCCAACACTGATGATATCCAGTCCGGCATGCCGTGCGATTCATACTGCAACAATTTTTGCCAGGATATTAAAGTTCCCAGCCGAAAACATTATGATCGCAGAAAAAATTTACCCCGGAAACATTAATGATATCCTGAAAATTCTTGAAAAAATCGAAGAACATCATTCTTCAGTTATGATTTTTGGACATAATCCGGTTTCTACCGAACTGGCTAATTATTTCCTGAAATATCCGGTCGATAATGTTCCGACTGCCGGAGTTGTGACCTTGAATTTCTCCGGAGACAGCTGGAAGGATTTAAGAGAGTCTAAAGCTAAAAGTGAACT
>CAYWEQ010000205.1:0-2290 GCA_964457185.1 uncultured Rikenellaceae bacterium | reverse complement strand
TAAAAGAATAACATCAATTATAACAATATGAAGCAGAACAGTCTTATTCTCCTATTGTTTGCATTAGTTGCTTTAATAATAGCTTCATTGACCGGTATGAAGACTAAAAACAAAAATGTTCTTCTTACAAACCGAAAACTAATAACCCAGTCGGGTGTTTGTCCACCGTTCTTTCTTTATGATGAGGAGGGTAACATTATTGATCCTGTGCATAATCTTAATGCTGAAAAGCCATATTCACCCAAACAGACATGCGGTAAATGCCATGATTATGAAAAGATAACTGAAGGATTCCATTTCCAGCAGGGGAAAGATGAGATCGCCACCGGTACTCTGGCTGAAAGGTATCAATGGGTATCCAATCCGGGAAACTATGGTGGAAACTGGTGTTCGCCTGCTCCATTGTACAATTACTTGTCACTAAAGACAAATTCTTCTGTAAAGGAAATGGATATGACTTCCTTTACCTTTATCACTAACGGGTGTGCAACTTGTCATCCGGGAGGAGGACCACTTGAATACGACAGGGAGGGATTCCGCTACGATAAACATATGGATTCACTTGGATATACTGCAGGTGGAACAAATAATTTTGACGGAGATTATTTCCAGGCTCACTGGAACCGGTCAGGGGTAATTGAAGCTGATTGTAATCTCTGCCATCTGCCTGAATATGACTATAAAAGCAGAAATGAACATTTAGCTAAGTTCAATTTCAGATGGATGGCAACTGTCGGTTCAGGACTGGCAGTAGTTGAAGGTTCAGTTAAAGATACACTGGAAGTTAAGGTTAAGTACCATCCGGCTAAGTTCGGCGCTGATGGTAAGGTCTCGATGCATCTGGTAAGGGAACCAAGAAATGAAACCTGCCTCAACTGTCACTCAAAGCCGCAGTGGAAAAAGCGGGGATCTTCCTTTACTGAATTCACGGATGTTCATATAGCAAAGGGATTGAAATGTGTTGATTGCCATGCCGCGGGGTCAATGGCAGCGGCTGATAACATTAAAGGGAAAGAGGTGCATCAGTTTGGCAAAGGGGATGATCCTTCAGGATGGGTAAGAAATGATCTTGATAATACGATGCGTACATGTGAGGATTGCCATACAACAGGATATCTGAATGCACCCATTGCAAAGCACACCTGGCTGCCCGACCTGCACCTTGACAAGCTGTCATGCCAGGCATGTCATATCCCGCAGAGGAAAGTAAAATCAGCACAGGTTCAGAACAGCGATATATATAATCCGGGGACAAAGATCTCACCTCCCCCGAAATATGTGTGGACTTTCTACGATCAGAACATGAATTACTGGAACCATTATGGTGAGCTGAATATGTTCACCGCCAAAGACCAGCCTTCAGATCCTTTTATACCTCAATATGCAAAATACAAAGGTCAGATATTCCCTGTAAATGCTGTGCACAGCGCATGGCCGGGAATTTATACAGAAGGGAAAACAGGACTCAACCAGCCTAAACAGAAGGATATTTACAATATGTGGATTGCTCACAGAAAAGATAAGTCCAAATATCCTGAACTGACAAAAATTACAGACAATAATCATGATACTATACCTGAAGTTAACACCCCTGAGGAAATAGATGCATTTATTAACTCCGTAACTGCTTGTCTGACTGATCTGGGCTACGATCTTTCAGGCAGAAAGATTGTATGGGTGAATAATGACAGGATGTATCTCAGCGGCACTGATTATAAAATGCTTGAAAAGGAATACTGGGAATCTTCTCCATATGCTTCCGTTTACAAATACAGTCATGACGTATTTCCTGCAAAAGCCGGACTTGGAACAAATGGCTGTATTGATTGCCATTCATTAAAATCTGATATGTTCTATGCCAGGGTCATTAAATATCCATTTGGTGATAATGGAGATCCTGTAATGGAGCCTCAGTATAAAAGGCTTAATATGAGCGGTTTCATGGTTGGACTATCGGCATTCAGGGAACAAATTGTAAAATCATTTGAATACCCGGCAATAATATTTCTGCTATTGACTATTTTATTATCAGTTGCATGTTATTTTAACAGAAAGCAGAAATTCTTTCCTGTCAGCTCAAATCTTCTTCTGGCAGTTTACGGGGTGCTTGCTGCGGGACTGGCATTTGTTTACCTCAAACCTGATGTTGCCAGTTACGTGCTGCCCGACAGGCTGACACTCGATGCAAATCATTTCATAATTACTATTGCCGCATTGATGGCTGGAGCATATACCTGGCTAAGGATGAAGAAGGATGATCTGTCTAATTCTCTTTTAAGCAAGCTTCAGG
>CAYWEQ010000204.1:0-2303 GCA_964457185.1 uncultured Rikenellaceae bacterium | reverse complement strand
CTTGAAAAATGCATCTTAACAAAGAAGGTCACATACGACTTTCACCGTCTGATGGATGGGGCGACGTTGCTTAAAACTTCTGAATTTGCTGATGAAATCATTAAAAATATGTAGTTCAATCAATAATTGAAATAATGAAAGATGATGAATTTTTTTTGAAGCTGGAGGGTTCAGTAAGAAATGCCTGCCAGATCGAAAGTGATCTTTTTGAAAAATATGATGTCAAGAGAGGTTTGAGAAATAATGACAGGACCGGTGTGCTTGTCGGATTGACAAACATTGGGGATGTGGTCGGTTATGAAAAAGAGAACGGGCGGGTAATAGCCGTACCGGGCAGGCTTCTTTACAGGGGTATTGATATTGAAGATATTACCCATGGTTTCCAGAAAGAGAACAGGCACGGTTATGATGAAACTGTATATCTTCTTCTTACCGGTCAGCTGCCGGGAAGGTATGACCTTGATGATTTTTCTTTGCATCTGGCCTCGCTCAGAGGGCTGTCCGATCATTTTGTGAAAGATATGATATTGTCGATGAAGGGCAGAGATGTTCTGAATATGCTTGCCCGCTCCGTCCTGGGATTATATACGCTTGATGAGAATGCAGATGATATTTCTGTCAATAACATGATAAGGCAGTCACTCAACCTCATTGCCAAGTTTCCATCGATTATCGCTTATTCATACCAGGCGCTGAGACACGCATATCAGGGCAAGACACTTTCCATCCGTCATCCGCAAAAGGATCTTACAACAGCTGAGAATTTCCTGCATCTGATCAAGGGGGATGGTTTTTATTCCCGCCTGCAGGCTGACCTGATAGATCTTTCACTGGTCCTGCATGCAGAACACGGAGGAGGGAATAATTCCACCTTTACCATGCGGGTCACAAGCTCTACGGAAACAGATATCTATTCAGCCACCACTTCAGCCATAGGCTCTTTGAAAGGCCCTCTGCATGGCGGGGCAAATCTTAAAGTGCTTGACATGATGGAAGACATTAAAAAGAATGTGAAAAAATGGGAGGATGAAGGAGAAGTGGAAGACTATCTGCTTAAGATCCTGAAAAAGGAGACATATGACCGTACCGGAAAAATTTATGGCATCGGTCATGCCGTTTATACTATCTCCGATCCAAGAGCAATCCTTCTCAAGGAGAAAGCCAGGGAATTAGCAGCAGAAGTAGGAACGACAAAAGAGTTTGAACTTTATTCAATGGTCGAGCGGATCACACCCGGGGTGTTCAGGAAATTCAAAGGGGAACAGAGTGACAAGGTAGTATGTATAAATGTCGATTTTTATTCCGGGTTTGTCTATTCATGCATTGGAATACCCAAAGAACTTTTCACGCCGCTTTTTGCTATGGCAAGAATAGCAGGCTGGTGTGCACACAGGATTGAAGAACTGACCTTCTCGGCAAAAAGAATAATCAGGCCGGCATTTAAAAATGTCAGCAGCCGCAAAGAATATGTTCCGATAGAAAACAGACAGGCAAATCTTATTTCTTAGATTCGGTCAAACCCTGTTTGAAGAACAATACGGCGGCCATTCCGAATAGAAGGATGATCAGCGATTTCCAGTCAAGACTCTTCAGAAATATTATCAGAGCTACAGAAAATGAAGCTATACTTAATGCATACCAGAGCAATACCTTGGATTTCATTTGCTTAGAATGTCAGTGAATTTAATAGTTCTCTTCCCTCATTTGCATGAATGCTTTTGGATGAAGGCATGCAGGACAGGTCTCAAGAGCTTTTGCAGATTCATATACATAACCGCAGTTCAGGCATTTCCACCATACTTTCCCTTTTTTCATGAAGACCTTGTCTTCTGAAATATTCTGTAACAGTTTCAGATACCTGCGCTCATGCTCAGCTTCAACCTTAGCGATCATTTTATATGCGGTAGCAATCTCGGGGAATCCTTCCTTCATTGCTGTTTCAGCAAAATCAGGGTAAATGGAGCCCCATTCCTCACGTTCTCCTTCAGCTGCAGCTTTAAGGTTTTCCATAGTGGTGCCTATCTTTCCTGCAGGATAGCTTGCAGTGATTTCTGTCATTCCTCCTTCAAGAAATTTAAAGAATCTTTTTGCATGCTCCTTTTCCTGAAGGGCTGTCTCAACAAAGATATTAGCGATATGCTCATATCCCTCTTTCCTTGCAACGCTTGCAAAGAAATCATAACGGTTGCGTGCCTGGGATTCACCGGCAAATGATTTCAGCAAATTTTGCTCAGTACGGGTACCTTTTAATGATTTGGACATAGGCTTTATTTTTAAATTGTTAGTCTTTAGCTGATTTGGAT
>CAYWEQ010000203.1:0-2322 GCA_964457185.1 uncultured Rikenellaceae bacterium | reverse complement strand
ATGCAACGACGAGATATGCAGCGTAATGTTGTTTCTATTTTGAGACTGTTAATAAAACGCATACGTAAGCTCCACCCTGAAGCTCCTGCCGTCCTGTTTGATAGTGTCCATTTCATGCTCCTCTCCAGCAGGGTCTCCATACTTTTCATCAAAGATGTTATAAACACTGGCTGATAATTCAAGTCCTTTAACAATCCTCTGGCTGAAAAGTGTCACATTTGTAAGAAAAATATCAGATGTGTCTTTGCCTTTGAGTGTTTTCCTCTTGCTCATGTACTGTACTTCTGTGCCTGCAAATACCTTGTCAGTATAGAGAGGCACAATAAGGTTGAATTTCGCTAAGTGTCGAGGAGAATTTACCAGCCATTCTTTGGTTTGCTTGTCCTTCGCATCCTGGTAGGTGTAACTGATCCTCCCTTGTAAACCATTGCCCCATTTACCTTCAAGCTCAAGTTCGAGACCCTTCGCTTCAACTTCGCCTGAGTTCACGAATACTTTGAACTCATCTGAAGGATCAGTTATTTGAGCGATACGATCTTCAAGCTTGTAATAAAAAACCGCTGCAGTCATTTTTATATTTCTGCCAATACCTTGCTCATAGACCACTTCACAGGTCTTTATCGTCTCAGGATTTAGGTCAAGATTGCCCTTTTGTGCACCAGAATCAGGAGGAACTGAATAATACAGTTCATACGCATTAGGTGCTCGAAAAGCTGTGCCATAGAGGAGCTTTAATACGGTTTTCTCAAAAGGCATGTAAATCAAAACAACTCTTGGGTTGGTTGTTCCGTCAAAGGTATCATAGTGATCGTGTCGTATACCTGCACTCAGAATAAGATTATCACGAAACCTGTATTCATCTTGTGCATATATGGCCCAAATATCTGAATGCCTCCTATCATCAAGGTAAAGGGAATAAGGCTCCTCATCATAGTTCATCTGGTCTTGTTTTGAATTAAACCGGTATTCTGCACCCGCAGTTACCCTGTGCTTGTTGAATACTACTTTCTCAACTGTTACTTCACCGCCCCACCATTCACCCTCTCCTAAATCTTTGTTCAAGATACCTGAAAACACATAGGTACCTTCATAAGAATAGTTGTCATAAAAGAGGCGAGCAATCAAGGATAGATCATTTTCAAATCGATGCTCATATCTCAAATCTACATATCCTGATGCATCAACTGTTCGATTGCGTAAATCATTGAAATCAGTCTCATATGCTCCGGTGGGAATGCCCTTTGTTCTGGATACGTACGCTCCCTCAAGGGTGAACTCCTTATAGTGCAGTTTCGAAAAGAGGCTGTAGTTCCTGTCATAATCGCAACTTTGGGCGATACCATTGTTGGTATCAGGACTGTCAAATTCCTTGTAAAACAGGTCCTGTCCCTTGCTGTCATAAATAGATCCTGACATGACGATGTCCAGACCGTTTCTAAAAGTATTCCCGTAACTGAATCTGCCCTTGTATGTATTAAAACTCCCTGCTTCACCAGAGACCTCAGGTCTCCCAAGAGAATCTTCATTCTTTGTGATGACATTGATGATTCCAAAAAAGGCATTACTTCCATAAAGGGAAGAACTCGGACCCCGGATGATCTCAAGCCTGTCAATAAGATCAATGTCAAGAATAAAGTCTGTGCCTACAAATAAAGAGTCATAGATATTGTCATTGATCCTGTGTCCATCGATAAGCAACAAGAATCTGCTGTTGTAATCCCCGGTGCGACCGAACCCTCTCATACCAATATACGTATAGTTCCGGTCATAGGTGATGTGGAAACCCCGTATGCTTTTCAGGATCTCGGCAAGGGTACGGTAACCATATTTCTTTATTTCATCAGCAGTGATAACACTGACTGATGAAGGAGCTTCAGCAACAGTCTGTTCAAACTTAGAAGCTCCGGTAACTTTGATGTTCATGAGTTCATCGAGACTCAAGTCGGTCAGATCTATTTCCGGGTTAGCTGAATAAGCCTCGACAGACGATAACATCATAAATAGGAACAATAAGGAAACACCAATACTTAACAACCCTTTAAACCATTCATAAGACAAAATACATAAGAACTTCATCACTTTACCCCCTTAAATCTCCCTTTAAAGTTCATAAACGCACTGCATCTCAGTAACTACTGTGCTGGCTTATTCAAGAGTAGCCAGTAGAAACCAATCTCTCTTACAGCATTGATAAATTTATCGAAATCAACAGGAAAGGCCATTTTATGCCGCCTAAATCGACCTGGTTTTATCCCAAGATTCGTACCGGATTGATTATTGCGGAAGGCCGTAAGAAAACCTGATATTTTTATTGTAATTGAT
>CAYWEQ010000202.1:0-2348 GCA_964457185.1 uncultured Rikenellaceae bacterium | reverse complement strand
ATATCCTTTACTGAAAATGATTTCAGAATATCTTCATAATTGGCAGGATCATCAAAATTAATACCGTAGCTGTAGTACCTTGAAAGCGTACTGCTCCAGTATGCATTGTGCAGTTTAGCTTCTTCACGATTTTTGAGAAGATTGGCAACTGCTTTATCAAGATTTTCCTGGCTCGGTCCGGACTTTACGATATTATCAATTTCTCTGTAAATTATGGCTTTAAGTTCACCGGCCCTTGCAGGATCACAATCAAACATTATATATCCCTCTCCACGCTCTGAAGGCCTCCTGGATCCTGATAATGAAACGCTTACGCCATAAGTGCCGCCTTCATCTTCCCTTACCTTTTCAGTATATACAATGTCAAGAATTCCGTTAATGACAGAGAGCCCAAGATTGCTGTAGGGGCTGTATTTGTAATCTTTTTCAAATGAAAGGAAAACTGTTGATTTCGGTATTGTCAGAGTGAAGCTTATCTCTTTTGTTATTTTGCCGTCAGGTTGTTCTACTCCCCGGTCGATCCAGGTCTCTGTTCTTCCTTTGGCCGGAAGCGAACCGATGTATTTTTCAACCATTGGAATCACCGTATCCTGTCCAATATTTCCAACAATGAAGAAAGTAAACTCATCGGCGCCGCTGAACCTGTCAGTATATATTTTCTGAACATCATCGATAGTGATTTTGCTTAAGCTTTCTTTCGTAAGGAGGGGTGTCCGTTTACTGTATCCGGTTGTAATCAGGGAAATGCTGTCGCTTTTCATCTTATTAGGATCTTTTTCCATATTGCCTATAAGGGCGGCATACCGGGCAATAATGGCATCGTGAGCCTCCTTATCGAATCTTGGTTCTGCCACCCTAAGATACATCAGCTGCATCATTGTTTCAAAATCCTTCGGTGTTGACGAGCCGCTTATGCCTTCAGTTGTTTCAGCAAGAGTAAGAGTGGCAGAAGCTTTTTTCCCCGAAAGCATTTTCTGAAGGGATATATTATCATAATCACCGGCACCGTACATCGGTGCGATATTAGGAAGCATGTAAGCTGCCAGTACCTGATCATCATCAAGTTTTGAGAATCCCCCGAAGCTGAAAGCGGTCAGGAGTATATTATCCTTCTCATACTCAGCTTTCCTGTATACGACTTTTGCATTATTTTCAAGAGTCCATTCAACGGCGTCAAACTGCGGAAGAGGCATAGTTTTAGTGATCTTTGAACCAGCAAGCTCTTCTTTGATAAGCGATTCAGCAAGCGCTTCATCGGCATAGGCAGTGAGCTGTGAATTCTTAACCTTGCTGATAATATCCAGTGCCTCCTGTTCTGCAAGATGCTTTACTTCGTCTCCTTCAAGTCCCTGGATAATGATAGTTCTGTTCTCATCGATCATCACCTGCCTGAATTTTGCCGAAATCTCTTCATGAGTTATACCATCCATTACCTGTTTAAAATTTTCAAAATCGAAATCTGCTGATGTAAGCGGTTCTCCTGTAAGAAAATAATTCTGGATCCAGCCTGCGTAAGTATCATTGCTGATCTTATCCTTTTGTTTTACGGTATTCTCCAGGTTAGCCAGCATACGGGCTTTTGCACGGTCCAGCTCCCCTTTGGTGAATCCGAATTTTTTGGTTCTTTCAGCTTCGGCATAAACGGATTCAAGGGCTATAGCTTCTTCGTTCTTGCGGGCGATGGCTGTTATAGAGAATGCATCATATCCCCGGGTGTAATAGGATCCAAAAGACACTGAACCGGCCACAAAAGGAGGATTGCCTTTCTGAAGGAGTTCGCTTATCCTGGTATTGATCATTGAATTCATAAGAGAGGTCATGTAGCTGTCACGCAGGTACTTAAGATCTCTCTTGTCTTTTGGGACATCCTTATGAAGAGTCACAACTGAAACACTTGTCTGGGGAGCCTCCTTATCTGTAGCCAGGACAAAGTATGTCTGACTGTGATACGGGACTTCAGAAAAATATCTTGGCAAAGGATTTTCAACAGCAGGAATTTTCGAGAAAAGAGTTTTGATCTTTGATTCCACCTCATCGACATTTATATCACCCACAACCGCAATAGCCTGAAGGTCAGTGCGGTACCAGTCATGATAGAAATCTCTGATTGTTTTGTAAGAGAAATTCTTTATAACATCAAGCGATCCTATCACATCACGTTGCGGATATTTTGAACCTTTGAGCACGACAGGTATCACCTTATCGAAAAGCATCCTGGCGCTGGCATCTTTATAAGTGCGCCATTCTTCAGTTATAACACCGCGTTCAAGATCTATCTCTTTATCGAGGAGCGAAATATTATCAGACCAGTCATGCAAAATCAGGAGGCAGGTATCAACAAGATCCGG
>CAYWEQ010000201.1:0-2362 GCA_964457185.1 uncultured Rikenellaceae bacterium | reverse complement strand
GGTGCAGGATTGCGAACCTGGCTGAATGTGTTTGTTCTGTCACTGGTATATATCCTGATAATATGGTTTTATGGACTATTAGATGGATGGAACAGGCAGGCTAAGAGGGATATGATCAACTGGGAAACAGGAACAGGCCAGTACTGGCAAAAGAATTATGATCCTTATGATCCCTTTACCCTGAATGATAGTCATGATAAAATACCTGCAGAAGTGAAGGATGATATCAATAAAGGACTGATAACGCCGATTTTGATTTCCCAGGCATCTATATATCCTGAAGGAAGAATTCAGGGTGCATTGTTAAAAGGTATTGATCCCGGACAGACTATTCTCGAACTGCCCACTGAAAAACTTGCCATTGAAATGGAAGAGATTCCTGCCATTATTGGAACCGTTATGGCCAAAACCAACAAACTTGAAGAAGGTGATTATGTCACAGTCCGCTGGCGTGATGTGAATGGAACATTTGATGCAGCTGAAGCCAGGATTGTTGGTATTTTTAAGACTTTTGTTCCATCTGTCGATGCCGGACAGCTCTGGATCCCTCTTGAAAGGTTACAGGAAATGAAACAAATGCAAGGTGAAGCAACCATTATGGTGTGTGGAAACAATTACACTTCTGAAACAATTGACGGTTGGAATTTTACCGGACTGGATATCCTGATGAAGGAAATTGAAGATATAATCGCTACAAAATCCAAGGGCGGATCAATTTTGTATATTTTCCTGATGCTTTTAGCCATGCTGGCTGTTTTTGATACACAGGTCCTTTCGATTTTCAGAAGGCAAAGAGAAATAGGAACATATATGGCTATGGGTATGACCCGGGGGCAGGTGGTAAGATTATTTACTATTGAAGGAGCCATGCATGCCGTACTGGCAGCATTGCTGGGAGCGGTGTACGGAATTCCATTACTATCCTTACAAGCCATTAAAGGATTTGCAATACCTGGTGATTCGGGAAGTTACGGCCTCGCTATGGCAGATACAATTTATCCTGTATATAGTATCGGCCTGATTGTAGCTACAATACTCATCGTTTTAATCACAACTACAATTGTAAGTTATCTGCCGGCAAGGAAAATTGCTAAAATGAACCCAACAGAAGCCATAAAAGGGAAATTACAATGATACGATTCATATTTAAGGGACTTATTCGGGACAGGCACCGAAGCCTTTTGCCAATCATAGTCGTTATTGCAGGTGTTGCACTGACAGTGTTGATATACTGTTGGATTACCGGAATTTTTAGTGATATGTATGATATGACAGCAAAATTTCAGTCAGGGCATGTTAAAGTTATGACACGGGCTTACTCTGAAAACAAGGATCAAAGCCCAAATGACCTGGCACTCATTGATATCAGTAGCCTGATCAGCACACTGATAAATGAATACCCTGATGTAAAATGGGTACCACGGATACAGTTTGGAGGTTTGCTGGATGTTCCGGATGAGAAGGGTGAGACGCGTTCCCAGGGACCCGTTGTGGCCATTTGTGTTAAACTGCTGTCGCCAAATTCCGATGAAATTTCCCGCTTGAGAATTAATGAAGCCCTGGCACAGGGACGTTTGCCTGAAAAACCAGGGGAGGTCCTGATCAGCAATGAATTTGCAAAAAAACTTAACATTGGACCGGATCAGGTAGTTACCATAATGGCCTCAACTATGTTCGGAAGTATGTCTTTCTATAATGTTAACGTTGCAGGCACTGTTCACTTCGGCACTGCATTGCTCGACAGAAGCGCTATGATTATGGATCTTTCTGATGCACAGATAGCCCTGGATATGCAGGATGCCTGTGGTGAGATCCTTGGATATTTTGAAAATGGTATATACGACGACAACCTGGCTGTCAACATGTCTAAATCTTTTAACGATAAATATTCAAATCCTGACGATGAATTTTCTCCAATTATGACTACTCTGAAGGAACAATTTGTTATGGCTGAATTCCTGGATTATGCTGATTCTATGAAAGGCATCCTTGCATTTGTTTTCATATTAGTCATGTCAATCGTTCTATGGAATGCAGGTCTTATCGGCGGACTCAGACGTTACGGAGAGGTTGGTTTGCGTCTGGCAATGGGCGAAAATAAGGGGCATATATACCGGTCAATGATATCAGAATCAATTCTTATTGGCATTGCCGGTTCTTTAATCGGTACCGCAGTTGGACTTTCATTTTCATACCTTCTGCAAGAAAAAGGTGTGAATCTGGGTAATATTATGCAGAATGCATCAATGATGCTTCCGGCAATTTTCCGTGCACAAGTCACTCCCGATGCCTACTGGCTGGGAATTATCCCGGGATTGTTTTCCACCGTTCTGGGAACAATGCTGTCAGGTATTGGAATATA
>CAYWEQ010000200.1:0-2365 GCA_964457185.1 uncultured Rikenellaceae bacterium | reverse complement strand
CCAATCTTTCTGGTTATAAAAGCTGAAAGCCTGCTTATGGAATCCAAATTCTCGGGGATGAGTTCCTCATCTTTTAGGGATATTCCATACCTTTCTTCCACAAAGGAGACCAACTCGATGATGCCTGTTGAGTCTAATAACCCTTTTGCCAAAAAAGAGACATCATCCCCGAAGCCGTCATCCTGTCCGTATAAAAAGTGATCTATAATGAAGTTCCTGATCTCAGACTTTATCTGCATATCCCTTATCCTTACTCCCCCGTTCCGCTGCTTCACTGCTTCTGGATTCAAAATTCTTTACAAACATATCATGCAAAAGCAGGGTTGAAATAATTCCAACCATAGCCATATTATCCCTGAACCCGAGGACTGAACCATGCCTGCTTTTCTTAATCAGCATAGAAACACTACCTGAATTAAAATATCCTGTATCTTTCAGATTTTTCTCTGAAAGGAGTTCTTCGACGTAATCAAAATCATTTCCGCTGAAAAAGCTTTTTGAGTCAGGCGCCATATAGGGCTGTTTCGTCCTTTTCACAATTGAAAGGGGTAATAAATTTTTCATGCTTTCTTTAAGGATATATTTTTCTTTAAGTGCTTTCATCCTGATGTTTGGTGGCAGCTTGCAACAGAATTCTATAACCCTGTGATCAAGAAAAGGAAATCTGCCTTCTATCGAGTGTGCCATAGCTACCCTGTCTCCCTGTGAAGAGAGGATGTAGCCCGGAAGCAGTGTCTTTGTCTCAATATACTGTGCCTGTGATAAATAATCATATTTACAGAATTCAGCAGAAAGAAAAAACGAAAGCTCATCTGTATTCCTGTAATCTTTTAATTCCTCTTTTAGCTGATCAGAAAAGAAAATCTTTGTTTTTTCTGTTGTCGACCATCTCGGTATATGTGAATAATATTGTGCAGCGTAACCGCCGGCATTATCCTTGAAAAATATCCCGGCATATTTTAGTGACCTTACAGGTGAATTCTCAAGATAGGGATATAGTCGTTTCATGATGAGCGGCCTGAATTTTGAATGAGGGTATCTTTCGATGAATCTTCTTACCTTCGCCTCTTTGAAAATATCATATCCGGATAAGATTTCATCAGAACCCTCACCCGTCAAAACTACCTTATATCCACAGTCCCTGACCAGCTTTGAAAGCAAAAAAAGTGGCGCCGGGGCTGTCCTGACTATGGGTTTTTCCGTATGCCATATAACTTCAGGGAATATCCTTCCGATGTCTGAATATGTGCATTGTATGTTACTGTGGTCTGTGTCCAGATATTCGATCATTTGTCTTTGATATTGACTCTCATCATATCTCTTGTCTGAAAAGGTCACAGAAAAAGTACGAAGAGGCGTATTTGTATTTTTTTTGATCAGTGTTGTTATTACCGACGAATCAAGCCCGCCGCTCAGATATGCGCCAACAGGGACATCAGCCCTGAGCTGAAGTTTCACAGAATCGATGAGAAGCTCAGTCAAGGCATCGGCATATTCACCTTCTTTCCGTATGCTGCTGTCAGGTGTAAAATCCGGATCCCAGTATCTTTGAATATTCACCGCTCCATGCTCTGCAATCATGTAATATCCCGAGGGTAGTTCACTGATGCTTTTGAACACAGTCCTTGGCGGAATGGTCACCCAGAATGTGAATATCTGATCAAGTGCATATAGATCTATCTCTCTTTTTACTCTGAAATCTGTGAATAATGCCTTGATTTCTGAAGCAAAGATGAATGAACCATCGACAATTGTATAGAATAATGGCCGTATTCCGACCCTGTCCCTTGCTAAAAAAAGTCTCTCCTTTCCTTTATCCCATATGGCAAATGCAAATTGTCCGTTAAGGTATTTAAGACAGTCAGCGCCGTACTCTTCATAGAGGTGTATAATCACCTCTGTATCGGATTTTGTATAGAAGCTGTGTCCCTTATTGATAAGGATTTCCTTTAGCTCTACATAATTGAAGATCTCCCCATTCAGGATTATGCATATGGTTTTGTCTTCGTTATATATCGGCTGCCGGCCGCCTTCAAGATCAATAATGCTTAACCGTGCATGAGCAAGACCTATATTTTCATCTATATAAAATCCAAATCCATCAGGCCCGCGATGCTGCAAAATCATAGCCATCTTCTTAAGAGTACTTATTGGTATCTTCTCAGAGCAATGTCGGTTATAAATGCCTGCTATTCCACACATAAATTATAAGTGGCTAAAGGTACAAGGTTAAAGTCAACCATTCAACTTTCTCAACTGAGGTATCTAAAAAAGAAATATTTCAGGAGAGGTTTTATATCGCTTCCCCATTGTTTATCACCATGAACAACCAGCCCGGTATCCCCCTGAAATGATCCTGTTTTAA
>CAYWEQ010000199.1:1292-2371 GCA_964457185.1 uncultured Rikenellaceae bacterium | reverse complement strand
TTCCTCTTCAACGCACTCCCAATGTTCCAAAGAATTGGAGTGGCGGCGTATAAAGCAAACCTGGATAATACACTTGCGCTGGATGAATATTTCGGTCATCCTCACACACATTTCAAGAGTATTCATGTTGCCGGAACAAATGGAAAAGGTTCTGTTTGCCATATGCTGGCGGCTATCCTTCAGGAAGCTGGATACAGGACAGGTCTGTATACTTCACCCCATATGAAAGATTTCAGGGAGCGGATCAGGATTAATGGGAAATGCATAGCTAAACATGATGTGATGGATTTTGTCAAAAATAATAAGGCATTTATTGAGGAATTAGAACCATCCTTTTTTGAGATGACTGTTGCAATGGCATTTGAAAGTTTCAGGAAAGAAAAAGTGGAAGTTGCGGTCATTGAGACGGGACTGGGTGGGAGGCTGGACTCAACAAATATCATTGAACCTGTTGTTTCGGTAATCACAAATATCGGGCTGGATCATACAAATTTTCTGGGAAATTCTCTGAAGAAAATTGCCGGTGAAAAGGCGGGTATTATCAAATACCGAACCCCGGTTGTCATTGGGGAGACTCAGGAGATATTTCCTGTCTTTATGAAAAGAGCAAACGAGATGGAAGCCACTCTCTATATAGCCGACCAGTGGTACAGAGTTGAAGAGATTGAACCGGGAACGATAAAAAGTCAGTCATTCCAGATATATTTAAAAGACGAACTCCAGTTTGACCGGTTAGTGACTGACCTGAAGGGTAATTACCAGAAGAAGAATATTGCGACTGTCCTGAGAACTATTGATGTATTAAAGGAAGAGGGATTTAAGGTGCCTGATGAATCAATTTATGCGGGTTGCAGAAATGTGAAAAGACTTACCGGGTTGAGAGGCAGGTGGGAGATACTGGGTACTAATCCTCTTATAATTTGTGACACGGGTCATAACAGAGAAGGACTTATTGAAGTAGTCAGGCAGATCAAGCGGACACCGCACAAAAAGCTGCATTTTATTTTCGGAACGGTAAGCGATAAAGATCCCATTCCGGTTTTAAAAACTCTTCCGAAGGATGCCATATATTATTTTAC
>CAYWEQ010000199.1:0-1192 GCA_964457185.1 uncultured Rikenellaceae bacterium | reverse complement strand
AGTATCTGCGAATGGACGTTACCTGCAGTTTGAGGATGGTTCCGATTTCCTGTATATAGGAGATACCGGATGGGAGCTGTTTCACAGGCTGAATCGTGAAGATGCTGAAAAGTATCTTGAAAAAAGGCGTGAACAGGGTTTCACGGTGATCCAGGCAGTGGTGCTGGCAGAATTCGATGGATTGGACGCTCCCAATGCCTATGGTGAAAAGCCTCTGGTGGATAATGATCCCCTGAAGCCTAATGAAAAATATTTTCAGCATGTGGATTATATAGTAAAACTGGCAGCTAAGAAAGGTCTCTTTATCGGAATGCTTCCCACATGGGGAGATAAGGTGGATCCTCAATGGGGCAGGGGACCGGTGATATTTAATTCTGATAATGCTTATGCATACGGACAATGGATTGGCAGGCGCTATAAAGATGATCCCAATATAATATGGATCAATGGTGGAGACCGGTGGTGCGGAGATAATAATTACCCGGTTTTTGATGCCCTGGGAAAAGGAATTAAATCAGTAGATGCGAACCATCTTATGACGTTCCATCCGCATGGAGGCATTTCTTCTTCCTATTGTTTCCACAATGCTGAATGGCTGGATTTTAATATGTTACAATCAGGGCATAGTGACAGGTATATACCCAATTACCGGGAAGTTAACGCAGACTATAACCTGATGCCTGTAAAGCCCTGCATGGATGGAGAGCCCAATTATGAGGATCATGCCATAAACTGGAATCCTGAAAATGGATGGTTCGATGACTGGGATGTGCGACGGTCATCATACTGGGGTGTGTTTGCAGGCGGCCATGGAATTACATACGGTTGTCATCCGGTATGGCAGTTTTATGAAAAAGGAAGGGATCCTGTTACTTCCGCCCGGAAATACTGGTACGATGCAATTGACCTTCCTGGTGCATGGGATATGATCCATTTGAGGTTATTGCTCGAATCAAGACCTGTGGAGGGGCGTGTGCCAGACCATTCTCTGATACTTTCGGAGAACGGTGAAGGAGGATCACATATAGTAGCAATGAGGGGTAATGGTTATGCATTGGTGTACCTGCCGGCAAATATCAGTGTAAAGATCAGGGTGAATAAGTTGCAGGCTGAACAGGTGAAAGCCTGGTGGTATAATCCGCGTAACGGAAAGTACTCAGAGATTGGTACTTTTAATGGAAAACAGGACAGG
>CAYWEQ010000198.1:0-2424 GCA_964457185.1 uncultured Rikenellaceae bacterium | reverse complement strand
TTCCAGAAATAATAGGGATTCATTGCCTCCGCCGGATTATAGATACGGATATCTTCATCCAGGTAAGCTTTCCCGGGATGCAGGGTAACCCTTACAGTCCATTGTGTCCGCAGGCTTTTCTCCAGGTTGCTTACCTCAATCCAGGCAGAACCATCCTCATTTGTCCCGGAGATGACATCCACAGGCGAGAGAACGGTTACTGTATGTACCTGTGGTCCGGCATTCCATTCCACACCTCCGCTTATAAAAGCTCCGCGCATGGCTATCATACTGGGTTTTATCACACTGTTTTTATGAAACATCTCGCGACCGGTTGTTTTGTCATAAACAGAATGTAACCTGCCACCAAGTTCAGGAAGACATGTGATTTTCAGGTATTCATTTTCAAGGAAAATTGCTTTGTATGTGACATTTTCCAGCTTGCGGGAAAGATGGTCCTGCATGGTGTAAGGATATACTATTGGATTCCTCACTGTTGCAGCACCTTTGGCACCACCTTCCATCGCCCAGAATTTAGGATTCACATCCTCTTCCCATCCGTAGGTGGGAATTACAATAGTTCCTTCACTGCTCTTTACCTGGCTATACCCGATATTTGATAACAGGATGAATGAAAAAGTTAAGAACATGTAAAAAAGCAGCTTTTTCAGGGAATGCTTAAAGTTCATTTCAGCAGTTTTTAGATAAGTAAATGTTTCGGAAGATTGTCATAATAAAGGTAATCATTATTATGGTTACCTTAAATGCCTGTTATCCAGATAAATCTTATCTTTAATAAAAAATGAGAATATGTATAAAGCGATAACCGTCCTGGAAAACGAAGGGCATAAAGTATTAATAGAAGAATAACTTACAATGAACAGAATAAATATATCATCCGGTTCAATATTTGAAAAACCAATTGGATTTTCGCAGGCAGTATGGATTGGTAATATAATTTCGGTTGCCGGTTGCCGGTCGCCTGATGCCTGTCCCACTAAAAGCGGAGGTCGCTCTCCTTTTGTCTTTCTGACTTTAAGACAGAGCGTAGCGAAAGACTTCCGCCGTCAGGAGGAAAGATGTCCCGCACCAGCTGGACGAGCCAGACTTTGCGCAGCAACAGACAATATTCCTTGCCGATCCTTTGATTTACATTAGAAATTATCGTAACTTGCTATACACCAAATCCTGGAACAATGAAAAAAGTTATCTCCTCTTTATTTTGCCTGATGATATTATTTGCCGGAGCCTGCAAATCAGATAAGCCGGAAACATCAGATAATAAGATCATTATAGGAACAATTGACAGTCTTTATTCAAAGATTCTGAATGAAGAAAGAAAGATATGGGTATATGTTCCCGAAGGCAACGCCTTATTTGCCAGGCAGAAATTTCCCGTGGTTTATTTACTGGACGGGGGAGCTCACTTTTATTCCGTAATGGGTATGATCCAGCAGTTAAGCGAGGTAAACGGGAATATGATCCTGCCACAGATGATACTTGTGGGAATTCCCAATACAAACCGCACCCGCGACCTTACTCCGACACATGCTGAACCTGATTCTCAGCTCGATTCTGCTTTTATGAGTGCATCAGGCGGAGGTGAGGCATTCACATCATTTATTGAAAAAGAGCTTGTGCCGTATGTCGACTCAGTTTACCCGGCATTGCCGTACAGGACTTTTATAGGACATTCACTGGGAGGATTATTGGTTATAAATACACTGATCAATCATACAAAATTATTTAATGCTTATATCTCGATTGATCCGAGCATATGGTGGGATAATAAGAGATTGCTGGACCAGACAAAGGATGTGCTTAATGAAAAAGATTTTTCAGGCACAACCTTTTACCTCGCTGTTGCCAACACAATGGCACCAGGCCTGGATACCAGTAAAGTTTTGTCAGACACTACTGCTGAAACACGGCATATACGGTCTATTTTAGAGTTAACCAGGTATTTAAGGGAGAACAATAACAACAACCTGAAGAATAGAAGTAAATATTATGAATCTGATAATCACGGGTCGGTGCCCCTGATAGCTGAATATGATGCTTTACGTTATATTTTCAGCTTTTATGAGCCTGAAATTGATTATTCCCGCATGAAGGATCCATCGTACAGTATCGACTCGGTGATCAATAAATATTCTGAAGTGTTATCAGAAAATTTCGGTTTTGCCTTTCTGCCTCCTGAGGCTTTTATTAATATGATGGGATATAATTTGATGTCTTTAAAGCTGTATGACAAGGCATTCAGCGTATTTGAAATAAATATCAAGAACTATCCCCAAAGTGCAAATGTGTATGACTCGATGGGTGAATTATTAATGAATAAGGGAGATACGGTTGGTGCAATTGAGAATTATGAAAAGTCTCTTGCTCTCTTTCCGGGAAATGCTAATGCAAAGGAAATGATCAGGAAAATGAAAGAGTAACTCA
>CAYWEQ010000197.1:0-2459 GCA_964457185.1 uncultured Rikenellaceae bacterium | reverse complement strand
ATACCGGTGGTCTTGAATATGCCGAACTAAAAATGAATCAGTACCGTGACAAGGCTCTGGCCATACTTGATTCATACCCCGAATCAGATGTCAGAAACTCCTTAAAGATGTTTGCTAATTATACCACAACAAGAAACAAATGATCCGGTCTTGTTATCATTCGGCCGCTTCAAGCTGTATCTTTGTGACTTTCTCCAGGTCCTTAAGATAATATCTTGACCCTATATAAAAGAGAACAGATCCAACCACAAGGAAAAAAGGAAGAACCGAAAGTGCAGTTTCAATATTTGACTTATCATATATCAGACCTATCAACATAGGTGCCATTGCAGATCCGAGGAGATTTTGCACTATAACGGCAATAGAATAGGATATCGCCCTCATACCCGGGTGGATCACATCCTGCGTTACTGACGCAGCTCCTGCAATGAAACACATAATGAGAATTCCCATGCATAGCAGCAGAATATACTGAAAAGTTCCCGGATGCATTCTCAGTGCAATAAAAAGTACAATTGCGGTACACAATGTTGAAAGTGCCGGGAACAGTAATCTTGCTTCCGGACGGTATTTTTCCCAGGCGTTAGTCAGATATCCACCCAACGGTGCGCCTATCAAAGCAAGAACCATCACAACACTTGCTTTCATCCCCGCTTTGTCCATTGGCAATCCCTGCACATTCTGAAACAGTGTTGATAACCATGTAATGAGAGCTGTCGTTACAAAAACCACACATGCCATGCCGAAATAAGTATAAATAACTGATGGCCTGGTAATAAATTCTCTGACCATATCTTTCTTTTTCATCTTGATTTTTTGCTGCCTGGTCTCATCAACGAAAGCGAGATCAACTGTTTTATAATCTTTCAGGAATAGGAACAGCAAAGCAATTATCAGTCCCGGTACAGCAACGATACCAAAAGCATGTTTCCACCCTAAACGTACTGCGATAACTCCGCCCAGGAGGTGTCCTATTGCGGTTCCGAGAGGGATCGAGGCATTCCAGATACCCATCATCCTTGATCTTTTTTCGATCGGGAACAATCCGGATATCATTGCACTTCCCCCCGGGGCATATCCGGCCTCACCTACTCCTATCAATGCACGGGCCAGGAATAACTGGATATAGTTACCCGTCAGGGCGCAAAGCGCCGTGGCAAAGCTCCACATGATTGCCATTATCCCTATTGTTTTTGTCCGGCTCCAGCGGTCGACAAGCAATGATATCGGAAAAGTGAGCAGCACTATTGCCCAGTATACGGCAGAAACAAGCATCCCTTCCTGCATATGTGTTATTCCCATCGCTTTTCCGATTGACGGCCACATGGATGTGATTACCATCCTGTCGATATAATCGAACATGTAAAGAAGGAACAGCAGAACAAAAATATAGTAAGAGTATCTCTTCGAAAAAAGGTATCCCTGAGGAGTTTCGGCAGTTTTCATATGAGTTATATTTTTTACCCTGTCACCAAGTAAATAAAAAATATCTCAGTTGGCTATTTTTATAGTAATTTTAAGTCTTTATACTTAGTACAAAATTTCATTACCATTCTATTTTCACATTTTTAAAAACTTCAGAAATATGGTTACATTTAAACAGATTGAAGAATTCCTGGCATCAGAACCTATTGCTATGATCGGTGTTTCAAGAAATCCCAAGAAATTCGGGTTCATGGCATTCAAGGAACTCAAGGACAAAGGAATGAATGTCATTCCTGTTAACAGGTATGCAACTGAAATACATCAGTCAAAAGTATTCCCTGATATTAAAGCTTTGCCTCCGGAAACTAAAGGTCTCATTATAATGACTAAAAAAAATGAAACTGGCAACGTGGTAAAAGAAGCAATATCCGGAGGATTTAAACAGATCTGGATCCAGCAGGGATCTGAAAGCAACGATGCTCTGCAGGAACTTCAGGGAACTGACATAAATTACATAACAAATCAGTGTATCCTTATGTATTACAAGCCTCACAGCATTCATAAATTCCATGCCGGACTGAAGAAGTTTTTCGGCCGATATCCAAAATAAATTCCTGAAACAAGAATGATAGCGGCAAACGAATATGTTTTCAGCACTGAGTTTACAGTCAGGGACTATGAATGTGATATTCAGGGAGTTGTTAACAATGCTAATTATCAGCATTACCTGGAGCATGCCCGGCATGAGTTCCTCGTTTCAAGAGGGATCAGTTTTCTACAGCTTCATAATGAAGGAATCGACCTTATTGTCACTAAAGTCGAAATAGACTATAAGTATCCGCTCCGAAGCCGCGATAAATTTGTTGTCAGGATTAATATTCTCAGGGAAGGCAATGTAAGGATTATATTCGTCCAGGATATATTCAGGCTTCCTGATGAGAAGCCTGTAGTTCATGCCCGGGTAACAGGAGTCGCCACCATAAACGGCAGACCTGTAAGGCCCGGAGATCTCATTTCAAGGATGGGATTGGAAT
>CAYWEQ010000196.1:0-2461 GCA_964457185.1 uncultured Rikenellaceae bacterium | reverse complement strand
TTACCTTTATTGTCCGTGTTGAACTAAATCCCGCTTCGCGGTCTGGCCTGTCCACTAATTTACATTTTTAGTAATTTAAGACCTTTTATCATACATTAAATCATAGCATCATGAAAAAAAAGAAATGAACCCACAATCGTCCAAAAAGCCATCCTCACGGTTAGCGGCTTTGAGAATGTTTTTAAAACCCTGAAGCAGCAGGTGATCCTAAGGGGTCAAAGCCAGAATACCCTCGACAATTACATTCGCAGAATTGCTCTTATAAGCCTGCACTTTGACCGCCTCCCCGAACAAATCTCCGATGATGAGCTGAACGAATACCTCACCTCCCTGGCGATCGATAAAAGATCACCTTCACGCAGCAGCTTCAAACACATGGTTTATGGACTTCGTTATTATTTCCGTCTGAAAGGAGAGAATAAAAGAGCTGTAAATCTGCCATCACTGAAAAAAGAAGCCACCCTGCCGGTGATACTTAACCGCGGTGAACTGAAAACATTGTTCAGGGCACCAAAGCTTTTAAAGCACCGCATTATACTGACACTGATCTATTCGGCGGGACTTCGCAGACAGGAGGCTATTAACCTGAAAATTCCAGATATTGATTTTGAACGTAAGACCATTCATATCCGTCAGAGTAAATATTTAAAGGACCGGATGGTTCCTCTCTCAGACCTTATTGCCCGTGGACTGAGAAAATATCTTGAAGCAGAAAAACCAAACATATATCTTTTCAATGGCAGGGAGCCTGACGGGCGTTACAGTCCCGAAGCTTTTGGCTGGATCATGCATGAAGCCTTGAAAAAAGCAGGTATAAGCAAGTCCGTTAATCTTCATTCGCTGCGTCATAGCTATGCAACTCATCTGCTCGAGGAAGGAGTAAATATCGTTACGGTTAAAGAGCTCCTTGGGCATGCCGATGTAAATACAACCATGATCTACCTGCATGTTGCCCGTTGCCAGGTTGTTCAGGCTCACAGCCCCCTTGACACCCTGTACAGGGATACCTTATGAGCCGCCCTGAGCATGAAGTGGCGGATGTAATCAGGAGGTTCGGTGAGGATTTTATCAGCAAACATCATCCGAACAGGTACCAGCTCCGCGTTCTGAGAGCCTTATCCATGTGCCGCACCGCAGCCCTGGGCGGTCATAAGTATCGTTGTGACCATTGTGGTCGTGAACATATCAGCTATAACAGCTGCCGGAATCGTCACTGTCCCAAATGCCAGAGCACAAAACAGGCTTTCTGGGTCGAAGAGCGTCTTAAGAATGCATACCCTGTTAAACATTACCATTTGGTTTTCACCCTTCCTGAAGTTCTGAATGACATCTGCCTTTGTGATACCAGATGGTTCTATAATCATCTCTTTGCATCTGTATGGGACACATTGCAATCATTTGGTTACAGTCATTACGCGGCGGAAAGCGGAGCAATATGCATATTGCATACCTGGGGGCAGAACCTAAGCCTGCATCCTCATGTCCACTGCATAGTTCCTGCGCTTGGCTATACGGTTAAGGGCAGTATGAAGCAGATCGGCAAGGCAGGTAAATATCTTTACCCTGTTACAAGGCTTAGCCTTAAGTTCAGGGGAAGGTTCATGGCCGGAGTTAAAAAGTATCTTGCCGGTCAGGATCTCCTTTGCGAATACCACGAACAGGTTAAAAAAGCATGGAACAACCGATGGGTTGTTTTCTGTGAGCCTTCGCTCGGGAAACCGGAACATGTTGTGGGTTATCTCGGACAATATACTCACCGGGTGGCCATAACAAATCATCGTATTGTTGATATTAGCGATCATGAAGTGTTATTCAGTCTTAAAGACTACAGTGATCACGGAAGGCAGAAAATAACCACTCTTGCCGGTGAAGAGTTCCTGAGACGGTTTTGCATGCACATACTCCCCGCGGGTTTTGTTAAGATACGCTACTATGGGATCTACAGCTCACGGTTCCGCAATACCATCATGAAAGATAAATGTAAGATGGTCATACAACAGGTGGAAACCACCATCGAGCGCATAAACCGTCTTATTGGTGTAGATATAACCCGTTGTCCCCGTTGCAGGAAAGGACAACTCATTCTTATTGATGTCATTCCGCGAAGCCGTTCCCCGACTCTTTTAGGATTAAATTCTTTCAGCTTGCAGGGATAAAAGCCTGTTCCATTTGTCTGTCTTTACCGGACAACTCCGGAATTGTATTGACTGTACCTTAAAAATCAACTATCAATCCAATATTTTAAACCGTTCCTTTACCTTATAACAGCCATTAAGAAACCCTTTTCTTCATTTTCCCCACTCAGTGGCATCACCTTTTTCAAGGTACCCTGATAAAACATCTTTATCAATCATTACAAAATCCATTATAATCCCCATAGAATAATCAGAATTTAGGAGGGATTTAGTTCAACCGGGGCTTACCACTGGGTGCTTCGCACCGTTTAAAGTCCTATGTATTA
>CAYWEQ010000195.1:0-2663 GCA_964457185.1 uncultured Rikenellaceae bacterium | reverse complement strand
CAAAGTGTTTGGAGATATTCCATGTTGGTTCCATCTGAATCGAAAACCTTAAACCATCATAATACTGCCCAGTCTGGATCATTGAACTTACACAAAAGGGTTTAGACATAGGGGTAACAAACATGATCCACAGGTTGGCATATTTAAATTTCCCGGGTGGTATGTAAACTTCACCAGGGCTTATTTCGAGGCTGTCTCTGAGGTTTTCTGCATTGTATACCACGTTAACATCTGCCATCAACTGGTTTTTTGTCACAAATGACCAGCCGGAAAAACTTGTAAAACCCATAAATGAACCATCATCAATATATGTTCTGTAAAACATCCTGGTTTGCAGAGAATGACTGTATAGTTTTGATTTTTCTCCCGGTAGCCACCCGTAACTTAATGCAGCATTAACTGAAGTATAGTCATTTAACATTTCAAAGCCAACGCCCGGATTAAAATGAGTGCCCGATTGCAAGTAACCAAGTTGATATCCCAGACCTTTTCTTGCCCGTCTTTCCCATGAAACAGTAAACAAGGAAGGTTCTTTTGTTGATGTATTACTTACAGTATCTTCAAAGGTCTGGCTCCATTTAATGTCCAGGTAATCCTCACCGAAGACGCGGAAAATGCCATCAACACCATAAGCAAGGTTATAGGATCCGTTTGCCCCGAGACGACTGGTTGCTATTGCCCCGACATATGTATTATCATTTATTATCTGGCGACGAAATCGCATAACACCAAAATTTTGTGATGGTAGTATCTCATTATAGGTTCCGGATGAGTTCTTCATTTTGAGAGGTGCTGTCTGCATATCCAGTAATCCCACATCCCATCTCCCCAGGCGTCCGGTGATCCTTGCACCACCGTAAATACGAACAGGCTCCTGGTTTCCGAACTCATCGGGGTCGGTTAATCCTATTCTGCGGCTATAGAACAGGTTATCATTTCTTCCTGTGGTGAAATCGAAAACACTTGCACGTTCAAGGAAAAAAAGTCGCTTTTCAGGGAAATAGAGAGAATAACGTGTAAGGTTAACCTGCTGATTATCTGCTTCAACCTGGGCAAAATCGGTATTGGCAGTCAGATCCAGGACAAGATTGCTGGTAAGGCCATATTTAATGTCCAGGCCTGCATCCAACACAGGATCATCTGTTTTTACGTACTCTGTCCAATCTTCATTTATTTTATAAGTACTTTCAAAACCGGCAAGACCGTAAGGTGCAATATAAAGTGGTTTGCCTGCCTTTACACCGCGAAGTATAATTTCCTGAGCCTGAGAAGGTTTCATAGCAGAGACCCCACCCCAGTTCGGAGGTATGGCAGGGAACAGATCCGTTTCATTTTTTGCAGGTATCCATCGCTGTATAATAAGGCCCATTCTTACTTCATTGTTGATCTCCTGAAAACGGATACTCGATAACGGAATCCTCATTTCTGTTGTCCATCCCTCGGGACCTTTTTGTGTTGCTACGTCCCAGAATGTGTTCCAGCTTAAATTCATCGGCATCTGTTCCGGATTCCTTATAACCGCATCTCTCTCGATACTACCGTCAAATCTCAATCCATCAGGTGTGGTAAAAAAGAAAACAGCATTTTCTTTATCATTATAGGTGTCGAGAATAAAACCAAACCAGTCGCCACTCATACCCTGATAGTCTCTTTTATAACTGGCCGACCTGATCATGGACGGGTCCTTATAATATAGCTTCGCCCCTGCATACAGGTATTTGTCATCATATGCCAACCTGATATCTGACATCTCAGTAGGTTCTTTACCAAAAACAGGGGCAAACATTATAAGTTTGATAGGATCAACCGATTGCCAGGCTTCTTCATCAGGAATACCGTCAAAATTGACAGGTTGTGAAATATGGCTTATAACAATAGCTTCTTTAAGGCTGGAACTGGTCTGGTTGAAAGCTACAGCTACAGAACATAGAAGGGTGATTAAAAGTATCAGACGGCGAAAATACACAATTTCACTATTAAGATTTTATTTGGATGCCAAAGATATAAAAACTGAAATGAACAACCATATATGAAATTTCAATCTCATATTTATGATGCAAACCGGATATTTTTAAACAGTTATTATTTCTGGTCCTCAGGTATGATGTAACTCAGGACCTGTCCCTCAGACTCAAGCTTTGCCTTTATATCATTGTAATCAAGGTCATGTATGTTCTTGCTGTTTTCAATAGCCATTGCTGCTATTGTCCCTGCGCTTTGTCCCAGGATCATGAATACGGGTTCCATCCTGATTGAACCGAATGCGATATGTGAGCTGGAAACACAAACCGGAACAAGCAAGTTGCTGCACTCTGCCTTTTTGGGCATTATTGATCCCATATCAATCTGATAAGGACGATCCGGCCCGACACCAAGATCACCCTCATTCTGAACGAATCCTTCTGGTGTAACATACCTCTGAACATTATGGGAATCCATTGTATATGAGCCCATTCCGACAGGTCTCGGCACCTCTCTTTTTCCAAGGACATCATTCTCGGTCATGACATATTCACCGATCATTCTTCTTGCTTCTCTAACATAAATATTATACGGCCAGTTACCATTATCAGCGAATTCATCCTTTGCATAACCCCATTTATTCATTGTTTCCCTCACATCTGCAGGAATACGCCTGTCAGTTGCCATAAAATAGAGCAATC
>CAYWEQ010000194.1:0-2809 GCA_964457185.1 uncultured Rikenellaceae bacterium | reverse complement strand
ATAATCTTGGTACGCCTTTTGATATTGATATTATGAAGAAATGGTTCTTCTAAAACTTAAAGGCAATGAAAAAGTTCATAATCACATCGGTTCTCGCAGTCCTGGTCGCTTTCGGGACCACAGTTATGGCACAGGAATATCCTGATGAATACCTGGGGCTGCCTGGTGATAATCTTAACCTCTATGCAGTCATGAAGCTGTTCCAGGAGTCTGAAACACTTGAAGGTTTTGAAAAAAGCCTTAATGATCAGAACTCCAAAATCAATAACCTCGATCTTAATGGCGACAATTATGTTGATTATATAATGGTTTCCGACTATGTTGACGGTGATGTTCATACAATAGTATTGCGTGCTGCCCTGGATAAGAATGAATTCCAGGATGTTGCAGTCTTTACTGTGCAGAAATTCCGGGATGGATCCGTTCAGATCCAGGTTATCGGTGACGAGGCACTTTACGGAAAGAACTACATAGTTGAGCCATATTATGCTGAGACACCAAATCCAGGATACATGGGCAAATCAAACAGAAATGTCACAATAAACGTGGTCTATACTACTCCTTATGAAATTGCCGTATGGCCTTTGATAAGATACATTTATCTCCCGAATTATGTGGTATGGCGCTCCTCATGGTACTGGAGCTACTATCCTAACTACTGGCACCCCTGGCGCCCCTTCTACTGGCATTACTACTACGGATATCATTACAACTGGTACCATCATTATTACACGCATTACCGCCATTGGGATCATCCGCGCTACCCGCGCTATCATGAATTCTATTTCGCAGGAGTACGCTCTCATTCCACAAACGTGCACCAGAAAATAAATCAAGGCTCTTATAAATCAACCTATTCCCACCCTGAACAGAGAAGAGACGGTGAAGCCCTCTTTACATCATCGCATCCCAATCAGGAAAAAAGGACGGAACAGAACACTCCGGTCATAAGTCAGAGAAGAAGTTCCGCATCCCAGGCAACTCGTACACAGACATCTGCCGGTACCATATCGGCAACAACCAGAAGATCAGACAATGCCACCAACAGCAGAAGTACCGCTGATCCTTCCACCCGCCAAAGTAAAGCTGCCTCCCGCAGCAGAACGGTTGTAACCGGATCAGGCAGGGAAGTCTCCAGATCTCAATCTTCACCGGCAGCTTCCGGATCCAGGAGGGAATCACAGCCAGCCAAAAGGATAGAGGCACCGCGGGCATCTCAGTCGTCAGAAAGAAAGTCCGGTTCCAAATCTGCATCAGAAACCAAGACGGTTGAACGGAAGAACGAAAAATCACAAAAGTCCGGAGAAAAAGAAAAAAGCAGAAGATAATATTTCCGGCTACCGGTTCCCGATAGTTATCGGGACGTCTACCGGAAAATCAATCAATATAATTCCACATACCCCGCTCAATGCGGGGTATGTTTTTAAATTTCTTACCTTGCATAATATGTTCCATCTGAAATAATCATCAAGACCATGAAAGACCATACCACATCATTGTCACGCCGCAAATTCATACAAACTGCTGCAACTGCAGCAATAGGTGTTCCTATTCTGGTAAGATGCTCAGGTAATTCACCATCGCCAGGCAGCATGCTACGCCATGCCTGCATAGGAGTGGGAGGTATGGGATGGTCGGATCTTAATAAATTCAAAGAGCATCCCAATGTTCAGATCGTGGCAATATGCGATGTGGACGCTGATAACCTGAAAAAAGCCTCGGAGATCCTTCCTGATGCCCGCACGTATACCAATTGGCGTGAACTGTTTGAAAAAGAGGGGGATAAAATTGATTCTGTTAATGTTACAGTGCCTGATCATAATCATTTCCCGATTGCCTACCATG
Source organism: uncultured Rikenellaceae bacterium (assembly GCA_964457185.1). Taxonomy (GTDB): domain Bacteria; phylum Bacteroidota; class Bacteroidia; order Bacteroidales; family VadinHA17; genus LD21. Next base: position 964 of record CAYWEQ010000194.1, on the reverse strand, counting down.
CAATCCGCAATGGGAAACATGTTTATTGCCAGAAACCGATGTGCCATGATGTGGCCGAGGTGAGAAAGCTGACTGAAGCAGCAGTGAAAACAGGAGTTATTACTCAGCTTGGCACTCAGATTGCTTCCAGGAAAGGTGATCTGACAACTGTTCAGTTGCTAAAGGATGGCGTGATCGGCAAGGTGAAGCATGCTTATTTGTGCTCGAACCGCCCCGGGGCTGTGGAGAATTACAGGCTGATGGGTCCGCGTCCTGTGAAGGGAGAAGCAGCTCCTGCAAACCTGAACTGGGATCTGTGGATCGGGACAGCACCTGAAAGGCCATATGCTCCAGAGATTTATCACCCTGTAAAATGGAGAGCATGGCAGGACTTCGGGACTGGATGGTCAGGCGATATCGGATGTCATATTTTTGATGCCGTCTGGAAAGGGCTCGATATAACTTCTCCCATATCTGTGACCGCTGAAGTTCAGAAATCATGGAATGACTCTCCGGAAAGGAGATCCGACAACTGGCCTCAGGGAGATCATATAACATGGATATTCCCCGGCAACAGCAAGACCGATTCTGATACTCTGCCGGTGGAATGGTTCGATGGAGAGTTTTACCCTCCGCAGGAAATACGCGACTTATATGCAGGTAATGAATATCCGGCAGAATCCGCCATGCTTATCGGCACTGAGGGAGCCCTGCTTAATCCGCACGATGGATTCCCGGTACTTCTGCCCGAATCAAAATTTACTGACTATAAAATCCCTGAATTTGAAGCAGGAAACCATTATGCAAGCTTTGTTATTGCATGCCTGGGCGGACCAAAGACCGAATCTCATTTCGCCCAGACGGGACCTATGACGGAAGCCATTCTCCTTGGAACCGTGGCAATACGTGTACCAGATACACTTCTTGAATGGGATGCAGGGAAAATGAAAATCACAAATAACCCTGACGCAAATAAATATCTTCG
>CAYWEQ010000193.1:0-2824 GCA_964457185.1 uncultured Rikenellaceae bacterium | reverse complement strand
TACCGCCGAAGCCTTTCTTCTGAGAATAACCGTTTGTAACCTTTTGAATTCAGCGCATCGTCCATTATTGCATATTTATTTTGCGGGCCATAGCCCTCGTTGCATGGGATTCCTTCTGCTTCTAACGCTTCAATGAATCTTTCCCTGGGTACCTCATTAAAATATTCTTTCCTGTACCTGAAAGGATACTCGTGGTATGCTGACCGTGTGGCCCCATCAGCAAGCCTGTAAGGTATGATCCCTGGTATTTCTCTTAGCTGACTGTCAAGGTATAAAGCGTTTTCCAATCTTATATCAGCATCTTTTTTAGCTCGTTTCATCTGTGACATCAGCATAATAGCCTGGAACTGCTGCATACGCCTGTTGCTGCCCCGAATTGGAATGGGAGTTGTGCCTGTAAAGCTTCCATATGGCCGGCCGCAATTATGAAAAGCATGGGCACGATCCATAATCTCATCATTATTACCTACAACGGCACCTCCTTCACCTGTTGGAATGTGCTTGGAATTCTGAAAGCTGAAGCATCCCAGGTCGCCAAGAGTGCCGGTTTTTTTGCCACGGTATTCCGCCAGCCATGCCTGGCAGGCATCTTCTATCACTTTCAGGTTATGTTTCCTGGCAATATTGTTTACCCTGTCCATATCCACCGGAAGTCCATAAATATGTACCGGAAGAATTGCAGTGGTCCGGTCTGTTATCTTTTCCTCAATCTTATCTGGATCCATAAGGAAAGTTTCGGGATCTGTATCCACAAATACCGGCAGGGCTTTGTTCATAAAAATCACATTGTATGTCGCTATAAAGGTGAATGGTGATACCAGCACCTCGTCACCTGCATCGACGCCAAGGACATGCAAAGAAACCAGCAGGGCGGTTGTGCCGCTGGCCGTAGCAAGACAGCGTTTAGCACCAATCAGTTCTGCATACTGTTTCTCAAACTCAGCTACATATTCCCCGCTGCCCCTCCACCATCTGCCGCTACGAAGCATCTTAAGGATCTCTGCTTCTGCAGAAGGATCCCATACCGGCCATTCAGGCCATTCCGCGGTACGGACAGGATCTCCACCAAGAAGAGCAAGTTTCCCGGAATCTTTCCCGTAAATAGTATAATTTTTTAAATGCCAGTCAGCCATCACACCGAGTGTCCCTGCAGATGCGGTGGCAATAAGCTGGCGTCGGGTAAATTTTCGTTTTTCCATGTTATGATTTATTTGTGATTACATTAATAAAATTACGCTAACAGATAAACAAATGCAAACATCTAAAAACAGTTTTTTTGAATTATCTTTAACAATCAAAATTATAAATCTATGAATGCAAATCCCAGGTCTGTTAATATCGCAAACACCGGGATGTACATCCTTGCCATTCTGCGCATTATCATCGGCTGGCACTTTTTATATGAAGGACTTGTTAAACTGACCGATCCCACATGGTCTGCCGCCGGATACCTGGAACAATCAAGGTATATCCTGCCAGGTTTGTTTCATTGGATGGCAGAAAGTCCGGGAGTCCTTACGGTAATTAATTTCATAAACATCTGGGGGCTGATACTCATCGGACTTGGCTTGTTGCTCGGCATATTCACCCGTGCAGCCGCTATCGCCGGAGCTGCTCTTCTGGCATTGTATTATCTTGCCAATCCCCCATTCGTGACTAGTTCCTACGGAGCAGGACTGGAGGGACATTATTTGCTGGTGGATAAAAATCTGATCGAAGCTGTAATGTTGATAGTTATTGCTATTTTTCCAACCGGCCTGTTCCTTGGACTGGATGGTTTGATCCGGGACTTTATATATCGAAAGCGAAATGCCCGTAAAATACTTACTCCTGAACAACTCAAATCAGGAAATACAGACCAAATGCCGGAGGATGGTACTAAGCCTGTCCTGGGACGCCGCGAAATTCTGAAACACCTGGTAACCCTTCCGGTTCTTGGCATTTTTGGCTTCGCCTATTACCGGAAAAAGAAATGGGAAAGCTATGAAGAACAAAACCTGGTAGATATTATGTCGGGAGCCAGTGTGGTGAGCATGGATTTTCCTGAGCTTGATGAACTGAAAGGTGAACTTCCTTATGGAAAGATCAAAGACAAAATCTTCAGCAAGCTGATCCTGGGAGGTAATCTCTTGAATGGGTGGGCCCATTCCCGTGACCTGATTTATGTATCCCAGCTTGTAAGGGCGTATCATACAAAAGACCGGATATTCAGGACACTGGTAATGGCTGAAAAGTGTGGTATCAATACACTCCTTTCTCATCCGGTAATCGGCAAACTTATTAATGAATACTGGAAAAAGAAGCTGGGTAAGATCCAATTTGTTTCTGACTGCGCAGGGCTTGAATATGATGACAAAGGTGCGCATCCCATGGCATTTGAAAGCTGGCTTGACCTGATCCGGGAAGCGATTGACAACGGAGCTACGGCATGTTATGTCCAGGGTGAAACTGCTGACTATTATTTCGCAAATGAAGGATACGATAAGGTTGCAAAAGCCATGGACCTCATCCGCAGTGCAGGAATTCCAGCAGGTATCGGGGCACATACTATAGAAACCGTTAAAAAAGCTGTAGAGCAAGGGTTTGAACCTGATTTCTGGATGAAAACCCTGCATCATCAGAATTACTGGTCGGCTCAGCATCCTGTGTGGCATGATAATAAATACTGCTTCAATACAGAAGAAACTATCCGTTATATGAAGGAGTTACCCCAGCCCTGGATTGCCTTCAAGGTCATGGCTGCCGGAGCTATCCTGCCGGAAGACGGATTTCGTTTTGCTTTTGAAAATGGTGCGGATTTTGTCTGTGCCGGGATGTACGACTT
>CAYWEQ010000192.1:0-2958 GCA_964457185.1 uncultured Rikenellaceae bacterium | reverse complement strand
ACTCCAGGGTCTATCATGCAAATAAGCATATCAGCGAATGCGGAATTGAGAACCTCTCAATAGGTAACAGGGAAAATCCCAAAACAGGATGGGATGAGGAATCATATTCCACGAACGGAACAGGAGCCTGGGATGTGCATTTTTCACAAGTCATTCAATTCAAGTATAGCCAGAATTGCTGGGTAAGAAATGTTCATACCTATAAACCTGCAGTAAATTCGGAAGATGTGCATATTCTTTCCAATTGCCTGATCCTTTCTAATTGCCGGAATATCACAATTGATTCATGTTTCTTCCAAAAACCTCAATATGAAGGAGGTGGAGGGAACGGTTATATGTACACCCTGTCATCAAATGATTGTCTTATTAAAAACAGCATCGCAAACCACGGACGGCATAATTACGATTTTAAATATCCGTACAGCAACGGAAATGTCATCCATAATTGCCTTGCTGAAAATTCGAAATATTCCAGCGATTTTCATATGTACCTCAGCATGTCAAACCTGTTCGATGTTTGTGAGTCAAACGGGGATTACTTTGAGTCTTCTTTCAGGCCATACGGAGGTGATGCCATTCACGGATATACTTCAACTCAATCTGTTTTTTATAATCTGAAAGGTACGGCATATAATCCAGACAGAGATTATTTAATTGAATCGAGGCAATTCGGATGGGGATATATCATTGGTACCTCCGGACCTGCGAATGCAGTTCTTATTAATCCGATGACAGGCACTTCAGACGGGTACTCCTACGATACATCTCCCCGTGATTTTACAGAAGGTATTGGAGAGGGAGATGACCTGAGACCCTGGTCGCTGTACCAGGACCAATTATATCGGAGACTTAAGGATCCCGTAACCATTCATAATTATGACATTGATATCGTGGTAAAAGATGCTGAAACAAGTGCAGTAATTCCAGGTTGTACGGTACATATTTATAAGGAAAGCAAGACAACAGATGGATCAGGCGTTGCCAAGTTTAATGGCGTCCCTGAAAGTTTCATCCTTAGTGCTGAAAAGGAGCTGTTTCTTCCATTAGAACCAAAACAAATTGTAATATACAGTGATACAACAATTACAGTATATATGACCAGTCAGGAATTTGATGTTACAATTAAATTGTTCGATAAAAACACGTTCGATGTATTCTGGGGGGCAAATGTAACCTTAGGTTCAGAGACAAAAGTGACAAATGAACAAGGTGAAGTGTTTTTCACTGTCTATTTAGGAAACTATGATTATTTGATTGACAAATTATCCTACCTTGAAGAAACAGGAACGGTGACAATAACATCCGACACAACGATTAATTTCTATTTAACTCAAATCCTGGCGTATATAAAGTTCTGGTTAAAAGAAGGTGCCGCCGCTCCGGTTAACAATGCAATAGTTAGAATAAACGGAGATTCCCTGATAACAACCTCACTGGGATTAGCACATTTCAGGCAGCTTCCCGTTTCTGCAAATTACAGCTATCGTATTAGCAAGACAGGTTATTATGATGAAACAGGGGAGCTTTATTTAACCAGGGACACTTCTCTGTACATTACTATGAAACCCTTGTTATCAAATACCGGAACATTTCCCGATGGAAAATCAATTATACTCTGGCCAAATCCTGCCAGGGATTTTTTATACTGCCTCGTGCCGGATGTTTACTCTGATCAAACACTCCGGATCACAGATCTTGTTGGCAATGAAGTTCATAATCAAAATATCGACAATTTTAGCTTTAGTATAAATGTAAAGAACTACCCTCCAGGAATTTATATACTGAGACTTTTTTCTTCGGAAATACAAATATCTCGTTTATTCATTAAAGACTGAAATATTGTTAGTATGGAAAACCCATATCGTTCACTCGCCAATCGACTTGATAAAATCCCTAATGGATTTCCGCTAACCGAAAGTGGCGTTGAGCTAAATTTACTTGCTAAACTCTTCTCTCCTGAAGAAGCCTATCTGGCTTCTTCAATGAGCCTGGTCCATCAAACCATTAAGACAATTGCAGAAAACAGCAATCTTGAAGAATTAAAAGTGAAACCGTTATTGATTAGTATGGTTAAAAAGGGTTTGATTGATTTTAAAAAAAAAGAAGGTGGCGTATTAACATTCGGATTGATCCCATTTGTGGTAGGATTCTACGAACGCCAGAATGCAAAGATAGACAAAGAGTTCGCTGAACTATTTGAAATATATTATAAAGAGGCTTTTCATAAGCCAATGACCATTGAACCTTCTGATCACAGGATCATTCCTATTGAAAAGACTATTCCGGTAAATATTGATGTTATGCCCTATGAAAAAGCATCCACTTACCTTAATGCGGCAAAATCATGGGGTGTATTGAATTGTATATGCCGTGTACAGAAAAGACTTATCGGTCAGGGTTGCAAACATCAGCTTGAAAACTGCCTTGTTTTTTCTACCAGACCAAAAGCCTTTGATCGGAAGGATGACATCCGGTCTATTACCTGCGAAGAGGCCATGGATATACTGGCAGAGGCAGATAGGGATGGACTCGTTCACTCAACTAGTAATACCCGTGAAGAGGTAACCTATATATGCAACTGCTGTATCTGTTCCTGCGGTTTTCTTCGTAGTATCGCTGAATATGGAAGCAAGACTTCCATTGGCCGTTCAGATTTCTATGCAACGGTAAACGATGTATTATGTTCCGGTTGTGAAATCTGCATTGACCGGTGTCAGTTTAACGCATTATCAATAAATGATGGTATCAGCGTTGTTGATACAGCCAGCTGTTACGGATGCGGCCTTTGCGTTTCCACATGTCCGGAGGAAGCAATCACTCTGGTGCTAAAAAGTTCTGAAGAGCTTTGTCCACCACCTGCAACGGAAGAAGATTGGAGACAAAAACGAGAAGCAGAACGGCGGAAACTGGCTGAAAATTAATGAATTGTATCTGGTTCAAACGGAGCAAAAGGATAAA
>CAYWEQ010000191.1:0-3073 GCA_964457185.1 uncultured Rikenellaceae bacterium | reverse complement strand
AAACTCCGCACAAATGAGATGCAGATGAAGCTGGATCCACGAGCTGAATGGAAACAGATTTTCAATGAGGTATGGCGGAAATACAGGGATTATTTTTATGATCCAAACATGCATGGTGTTGACTGGAAGATGATGCAAACCCAATATGGGAAACTGGTGGATGATGCATATACCCGGTTTGATTTGAATGCCATATTGCGAGAGCTTATAGGTGAACTGAATTCTTCTCATACCTATGTAGGTGGTGGTGATGAAGAAGAGGCTCCTTTTGAAGGAATTGGAATGCTTGGTATTAACTGGTCACTGGAGAACGGCGCATGGAAAATCGGCAGGATCATAAAAGGGGCTTCCTGGGATCAGGAGAGCCGTTCTCCACTGGATGAACCGGGAATCAATGTAAAGGAAGGGGAATATATTCTGGCCGTGAATGGCATTCCTCTGGAAACAGATACAGAACCTTATAGTGCTTTTCAGGGACTGGCAGGGAAAACTGTTGTACTGTCAATTAATAGCAAACCACAGATTGAGGGTTCCCGGGAAATTATTATTGAAACTATGTGGGATGAATCCCAACTCAGGAATCTGGAATGGATGGAACAAAACAGGATCAGGGTTGAGGAAGAATCTAATGGAAGAATAGGATATATCTATATGCCAAACACCGGTGGATCAGGCCAGAATCAACTGATACGCCAGTTTTATGCCCAGATTGATAAAGAAGGATTTATTATTGATGAACGTTTTAACAGCGGTGGAGATCTTCCCGATCGATTCCTCTCTCTGCTTGACCGTCAGGTTATTCTCTATTTAAACTGGAGAAACGGACAGAACAGCTCCCAGCCACTTAAAGCAAACCAGGGACCAAAAGTTATGCTGATAAACGGATGGAGCGGATCGGGTGGTGATGCTCTCCCCTATGCATTTAAAAATATGGGTATTGGCCCTGTAATAGGTATGAAAACAGCAGGTGCATTGATTGGCCCTGCCTTTGGCTATGGACTTATAGATGGCGGCTATCATACTGTCCCCAGCGGCAGGATTTTTGGTAATGATGGAAAATGGTTTGCTGAAGGACATGGTGTTGATCCTGACATACTTGTTGTTGATGATCCCTCCCAGCTTGCAAAAGGTATTGATCCCCAGCTGGAACGTGGAATTCAGGAGGTATTGAAAATGCTTGAAAAGAATCCACCGGTTAAGATTGGCCATCCGCCTTACGAAAAACGCTAGGCTTCACCGAAAACAGGAGGTTTGAAACCGGGATCAGAAGCCAGTACCGGCTTACCGGCTATTGTATATATGCCCCTGACAAGTACTTTCCATGCACGCCTGCATGATTCAATTATGACTACTACAGCACAGATCATTATTATTGCACAAAGGGTAATATTCACGTATCCAAGTACCACTTTCCCGGGTGTCTGTAACATGGGTATGAAATTGTCGAAAATGTTTCGCCACCCAGCATAAAGTGTTGTTACAGTCACAAATATCATCGGGATAAGGGTCACCCATATATAGCGGACTTTACCAGCATTTATCAGAGCAGTTGTAGCTACTGCCAGCGCCACTCCTGCCAGAAGCTGATTTGCCGTACCGAACATAGGCCATATTGAACTTATATTCCCGGTCCATATAAAATATCCCCAGCAGAAGACAACAAGTCCTGTTGATATAATTGTACCCGGAATCCAGTCAGTTCTTTCCATTGGCTTATAAATACGGCCTATATACTCCTGAAACAGGAAGCGAGCAACACGAGTCCCGGCATCAATGGTAGTCAGAATGAAGAGTGCCTCAAACATGATGGCAAAATGATACCAGTAGGACATCAGTCCCCGCATCCCCGGCAAACCTGAAAATATTTGTGCAAATCCGACTGCCAGTGATACCGCGCCTCCCGGTCTGCCTGCAACGTTTTCTCCTACCTGCTTTGAAAGATCAGCCAGATTTACGGGTGTCATACCCATTGTAGCAAATTTTTCCGGAGACAAATTGATGGCAAAATAGTCTGCAGGGATAAGTGTACAGGCAGCAATTAATGCAACTACACTGATGACAGCCTCAACCAGCATTGCCCCATACCCGATCAGGATCGTATCAGATTCTTTGGCTATCATTTTGGGTGTTGTTCCGGAACCCACCAGCGAATGAAAACCAGATATGGCACCACATGCTATGGTTATGAATAAAAACGGAAATAATTTCCCCGGAATGATTGGTCCACCACCATGTATAAATGGTGTAAAGGCCGGCATTCTAAGGTCGGGATGAACAAAAATAACACCCACAACAAGCAGTATGATCGTACCAATTTTCAGATAAGAGCTCAGGTAATCTCGCGGGGCAAGAAGAAGCCATACTGGCAACACCGATGCAATAAAGCCATAACCTGTCAGAGCTATGATAATGCCTTCACGTGAAAGAGTAAACCAGGATCCCATAAAGGAGTCTGGTACCCTGCTGCCAATTATCACGGCGGCAAATACACCGATTACTCCTATTATACTCGCTTCGGCAATCCGTCCCGGCCGGATACGGTACATCCACAGGCCGACGAACAAGGCAACCGGAATAGTCATTGCAATTGTGAAAGTACCCCATGGACTGTCACGCAATGCATTTACTACTGCAAGCCCCAGTCCTGCAAGCGCAATTATTATAATAATTAAAATGGCCAATGAGGCTATCAGTCCAGCCAGCGGACTTACTTCGTGACGTGCAATCTCTGAGAGTGATTTCCCCTTGCGACGAACCGATGCTATTAATATTGTGAAATCATGCACACCTCCGGCTAACACTGACCCCAACAGCATCCAGAGTAAGCTGGGAGCATACCCAAACTGAGCTGCAAGCACCGGCCCGATCAACGGGCCTGCCCCGGCAATTGCTGCGAAATGGTGGCCAAATAAAACCCACTTATTCATAGGCAGGTAATTCTGACCATCGTTCATTGTATGAGCAGGAGTAATCCGGTTGTTATTGATCATTGCAATTTTAGCAGCGATGAATGCGCTGTAATACCGGTATGCAATGACCATCACCAGGATAGTGCCAAGTACAATTGGTACTG
>CAYWEQ010000190.1:0-3086 GCA_964457185.1 uncultured Rikenellaceae bacterium | reverse complement strand
GGTATTGAAGTACATTTCGGACAGGCGCATAGCGAGGCTGGTTTCTGTTCTGTATGGGTACAATATTATAAAGGTATCCTGGCCGGACATTATATAAAATATTAAAAGCCTGCTAACGTTCCCTTTTATTTATTGCTTTCGTTATACTCCCTGAGCAGGGATTGGAATATCTCTTTTACAGATGATATATTAGTTGCCCTGAATGCATTTGCTCCTGCAAAAGCATAACCATGCTCAAAATTTCCCTTCAGGGCATTAATGAGCGCAATTATAATACAATAGGGACTTTTATCTATATCACAGGTTTTAATACACTTGAACGGACATTTTTTTGGTTGCTTCTTTCCTTCCCTTACCTTGGTTATGAAGCTGCTGCGGATTGCCCTGCCAGGCATCCCGACCGGACTCTTTATGATTTCGATATCCTTCTCTTCAGCGTCGATATATGATTGTTTGAATTCCGGTGATGCATCACATTCCTCGGTAGTTACAAATCTTGTTCCCATCTGTACACCGGCGGCACCAAGCGCAAGGATATTATGAATATCTTCTCCTGTATAGATCCCTCCCGCTGCAATGAGCGGAATTTTCTGGTTATATATCTCTTCAAATGGCTTCAGCTCACTGATAATCTCCGGAACAAGTTTCTCAAGTGAATAATCCTTGTCATCTATCTGTTCTTCCTTGAAGCCTAAATGTCCGCCTGCTTTAGGACCTTCAACAATTACAGCATCAGGCAAGTAGTCATAATTTGTCTTCCATTTTTCACAAATTATCTTAGCTGCCCTTGCCGAAGAAACGATAGGGACCAGTTTAGTTTTACTCTCTCTCTTTAAGAATGACGGCAGATCCAGCGGAAGGCCTGCTCCGGCAATTATCAGGTCAACCTTCTCAGAGATGGAAGTCTTAACCATGTCTGCAAAATTCGACATGGCTACCATAATGTTAACACCAATTACCCCAAGCGTTTTTTCTCTTGCCTTACGTATCTCTTCCTTAAGGCCTATTATACTTGCTTCAAGGAAGTTTTCCGAAAAATTTTTGTACAAAAGTCCAAGCCCCGCTGATGAAATTACACCAACTCCTCCTTCATTAGCAACAGCTGCTGCCAGACCGGAAAGCGATATCCCTACTCCCATGCCACCCTGGATGACAGGAACAGCTATTGCGATATTGCCTATCTTCAATCCGTTCAATTTCAATATTTTTAAATTTGTGCAAAGGTATGCTTATATTGAGAATGGCAAGCTGAAAAAGAGATATTTAACCTATTTTAAGTATTGCCCGTCATTGTTTTGTCAGGAAATTGATTTCCCGGGCTAGAATAAAAATCTTAACTTTAAAATCGTTTTATCAAACGATACAATATGAAAAAAATAATCCTTGCCTCAGTATTATGTATATCAGCTGTACTCTGCGCTTCTGCCGATACCGAAAAGGATATCAAGGCTGCACTCAGGCATGTTACAGTTTATCCCGACAGGGCGCAGCTCACCCACGAGACATCAGTTGAAATTCCTGCCGGCAATACACTCCTTAAGCTGGGTGGTCTTTCACCATATATTGATGTCCAGAGTATCCAGGTAAAAGGATACGGAGGATTTACAATCCTGTCAGTCAATCACCGGAATAACTATCTGGAGAATCTGGAAGAAGTGCCGGAAATAAAAAACATCAGAAGCCAGATAGAAGCCCTGCAGCTCAAGGTTGAAGATGAAAAAGCAGCAATCACCGTACTTAAGGAAAAAGAGGCTTTCCTTGTTGCAAACAGGGCAATCCTCGTCAAGGAAACGACATTCTCAGTTGAACAGCTTAAAAGCGTTATGGATCTGTATACCAGCAATATGGACCAGGTTACAACAACGGTGCTGAAGAAAAACAGGCTTATAAAGGATTACGAAAAGCAGATAGCAATCCTTCAGAAACAGTTATCTGACAGTATCGGAAAAAATCAGCTGCCCTCAGGTGAAATATCAGTTTCGGTAAGCGCTGATAAAGCAGTTACTGGAAGACTGACATTTGCGTACGTGGTTTCAAATGCCGGATGGTACCCGACATACGATATCAGGGTTGATGATATAACTAAACCGGTAAATATTTTTTACAAGGCAAATGTCTATCAGAATACTGGCACTACATGGAAGGATGTGAAGCTGAGCTTTTCAAACGCCACACCATGGATAGCCGGAACAGTGCCTGTGCTTTATCCGTGGTTTATCGACTTTTTCACACCCATGCCGATAGTAAGGGCGAAAGCAGCTGGTGAGGCAAAAAGCCGGGCTCCGATGGTAATGGAAATGTCTGTTGCTGATGCTATGAAAGAAGAGGAGGCTGCACCTGTCATGGTTGAGAAACAGGTTGGGGAAACAACTATATCATTTGATGTTGCCGTACCTTATACTATTGAATCTGACGGCAAATTCCAGACAATCGAGATCCAGAGAACAACCACCGATGCAGAATATAAATATGTTGCAGTACCCAAGCTGTCATCCTATGCCTATCTTACCGGGAATATAGCCAGCTGGGCTGAACAGAGTCTCCAGAGCGGGGAAGCAACTCTGTACTTTGAGAACACCTATGTGGGCAAATCGGAACTCAATGTAAACCAAATGACAGATACTCTTACTCTTTCTCTTGGAACCGATAACAGCATCCTCGTAAAGAGAGAAAAGCGTCAGGATTTCACCAGTAAAAGAGTTATCGGAACAAACAAGACAGAGACATATTCATTCCTGATCACAATCAGGAATAATAAGTCAAGCCAGGTAAGGATCACGCTGAAAGACCAGATACCTGTATCATCGAACAGCGGGATAACCGTTGAAGCAACAGAGCTGACCGGAGGAAGGCATAACCAGCAGACAGGTGAGATAAGATGGGATCTTGAGATAAAACCGCAGGAAACAAAACAGATCATTCTTACATATTCGGTGAAGTATCCGAAAGACAAAACTGTTATTCTTGAATAATCCCTTTTCAATGAGTATACTGGGAAATATTATATGGCTCATTTTCGGGGGAATTGTAATTGCCGTTGAATATTTCATCGGCAGTATTGCCCTCATGGTAACAATAATCGGCAT
>CAYWEQ010000189.1:0-3191 GCA_964457185.1 uncultured Rikenellaceae bacterium | reverse complement strand
ACATATACATCTGTCCCTTGATCAAGTTTCGGGCAGGCTATTGCAAGAGATTTGCCCTTCAGATATTTGCCGTGAAAGTTGCCCAGCGAAAAAGCTACACAGTCAGCTGCAAGAAGCAGATCCGCTCCCCTGAAATAAGGCGCATTTGGATTCAGGAGGTGCATCTGCACAGGCCAATGCCTCAGTTCAGATGTCTGATCAGATGCTTCAGCACGTCTTTCTGAATCACCCGGCTTATCAATTACCATTGCCCTGGATCCGGGACATCCTCCACCGTCAGAATGAGGGTGAACGTGAGGGTGGGGATCTGAGTTGACTGTTTCTGGTTTTCTTCCGTGATTATGTACTTCCGTCAGAACTTCATCAAGGTTGAAACTAAGCTCATTGCGATTATCCCTGAGATAACTCACTCCATCCTGCAGGTATCCCGTTTCGCCATGATCTTTCAGGTGCCTGAGGTGAGCAATTATTGTATTTTTGCCTTTGGTTTTCATTTGTTCCATAACCTTAACCTCATTATAGGGTTCGGCTTCCCTCGTCTCTATGGTAATGGCTCCCTCGGGACAATGACCAATACAGGCGCCGAGTCCGTCGCACATCAGCTCGCTTACAAGCCTTACCTTGCCGTCGATGACCTGCAAGGCTCCTTCATGGCAGTTGGGTACGCACAATCCGCATCCATTGCACAGGTCTTCATCAATTTTCAGAATGTCTCTTTTCATATCAGTGGTTTTAAATTATTTCCTGATACAAAAATGAGAAAGGAAAAGAAAAGAAATTGTAACAAATGTTACAATTTGGAAAATTTTAAAATTTCAGCTCAGCATCATTTGCCATATTGATAAGGGCAACATAGATCATTTTGGCCACATCTTCCATTATATCGATAGTCACTGCATCAGGATCGTCGCCGGGAAGATGGTAATATACTTTCTTATATCCGCCGGTAGTGAATATGGACATGGTTCTGTAACCCGCTGAACTGAAATTATAGGTATCACTCCTTGGGCGGCCGTAATAATCAGAAGGTTCAGGAGCCGAGCCTCTGAAAGGGCGATGGATATACTTCGAATTAGCCTCTTCAAAACAGGTAAGAAGCTGTTTGTAAGGTGCCGCGGCATTTATTGCCAGCCCGGTGCCGTTTCCTACCATATCAAGGTTTATATAGACGATTGTCTTTTCTTTTGGGAAAGCCGGTTTCTGTGCATACAGCCTGCTGCCGTTAAGTCCGGTCTCTTCGCCTCCAATGAAGAGGAACACAACAGACCTCTTAAGTTTTATCCCCGATTGAGCCATAGCTTTTGCTGCACCCATGATATCCACTACACCACTGGCATTATCCAGTGCCCCGTTAACCGTTTTGCCTGCTTTTCCGACAGCATCGAGATGTCCCCCGATAATTATTGCTTCATTCTTAAGAACAGGATCTGTTCCTTCAATAATGCCGACAATATTGCATCCCCTTCCTTCCGGGTGCCTTGAAGTATTAGCCTTTATGGTCATTATCTTACCGGTACTGAATGAAGCCGGTTTAGTTGATTTTCTTATTTTGTCAACTACATCAGCATTGGTTGTACTCAATCCCGAAAAAATATCCGCGAGTGGCTGAGGACCAATTCCGCATACGATAATTGAAGGATCATAGGAAATATTCGGGTTGGCGCTTGCTCCGTCGATATACAAAAATCCGGCAGCACCATGCTTTACCGCATTTTCAAGTTTATACTGATGATAGCAGTATCCAACCCACTTCTTATATTCCGGATTCCTTGCATCAACAGGAGGGACATCCCTGTTTACAAGCACGATCTTTCCCTTTACATCTATACCCTTGTAATCGTCATAGTTAAGTTCGGGGGCAGTTACACCGAAGCCAGCAAAAACCACCTCTGCCGTAATTTCTCCGTTTCCCGAGTTCATACCGGGATAATATTCATCCGGGTATGTATAGTTTTTAATTATTGCTGAACTGTCAGGCTGGGATATTTTAAGGGAAAGGGTGCCGATATCATTTACAACAGTGTAGGGAGAGTCGAACCATTGAAAATATGTGCCGTTATCTCCCCCCGGCTTTATTCCCCACTCCCTAAGCTTTTCAGCCACCCACTCTGTACAGGCAATGTATTCACTAGTTCCCGACAACCTGCCCTGAAATTCAGGAGAACAGAGCTTTTCGATCCACATCATCATCTCCTCACTGGTAATTGTGTGGAATTTTGACAGCAGCGTTGTTTCAAAATCATCCTGTGCATTACTATTATAGAATACGGGGAGCAGGACTATTAATAAAAGTATTTTGATTCTTTTCATTTTTTGATGATTTTTATGGAGCCAAATATAGAAAATGTATGGACTATTCACTTCTTTCAGGAGCGCCTTTATTTTCAGGGATCCCGGTGGATGTTATCGAAAAAACTCTCAGGGGAGTGCCTTATCGTTTGAGAAAATTCAGCGCAGACTCACTTATTGCTAATAGCGGTGATACTGTGGGTTCACTAATGATTGTCTTAACTGGAAAAGTAAAAGGTGAAATGATTGATTTTGCAGGAAAGGTGATCAAGATTGAAGATATTCCTGCTCCCGGAGCACTTGCATCCGCATTTATGTTCGGACATAAAAACAGGTTCCCTGTTAACGTGATAGCTGTCACCGATGCCTTGCTGCTGAGTATTGAGAAACACGATTTTTTAATGTTGCTGATGAAGAATAACAGGATCCTTATCAATTTCCTTGATATGATTTCAGACCGTTCACAGTTTTTATCTGAGAAGATCAAGTTCCTGAATTTCAAAACTATAAAAGGGAAGCTTGCACAGTTTTTACTTCAGAAATCGGGGAATGAAAGATCTTCTGTTGTGCTTGAAATGACACAAAATGAAATTGCTGATTTCTTTGGTGTTGCCAGACCATCAATTGCAAGAGCACTTGGTGAAATGGAGGAAGAGGGACTGATTATCGCAAAAGGCAAGAATATAAAGATCCTCGCGAAAAAGAAACTTACGGCTCTTACCACAGAATAAATACTGACCAGGCAGCAGGGTATTTCTACACGGGCAGGGTTATTGAAAAACAGGTCCCTTCACCTTCCGCGCTTTCAACGCTTATTGTCCCTTTGTTGATCTGGATAAGTTCATAACAAAGTTTGAGTCCCAGTCCTGTGCCTTTTTCGTTCTCGGTGCCGGGGGTGCTTG
>CAYWEQ010000188.1:0-3207 GCA_964457185.1 uncultured Rikenellaceae bacterium | reverse complement strand
TAAACTGGGATTGATCTTCAATCTCTTAAAGAATAGTGAAAAGGAGTAAAGAATTCATACTGATTTTTCTGATCGCTGCTTTTGCTTCATGCAGCAGGGTAGAATATTATCCTGATAAACAGAGTGTTTATGACAGAACATATTTACTTGCCCATAAGGGAGGAGGAGATTCAGATGAAGGTAACACTATTGAAGGAAGCAGGCTGGGATTAAGCCTTTTTGACGGGATAGAGGTTGATATCCAGACAAGCTCTGATAACACATTGTGGCTGAGCCATTCACCTCTTGTGCCTTCATGCGGATATTATGAAGAGGATTGTTTTGTTTCACATACTGATGTTGAAATAATTGAGATTGATTCCTGCCTTGGAAATGATATAAACTATACAAAGCTGGAAGCAGTATTTCAGTATATGAACATTAATTACCCTGATAAATTCATCTCTCTCGATGCTAAAGCATGGACCCCATGCGGAATTTCAGGTATCAATCTCATAAGAACGATGAATCTGTTTGCCCAGGCAGTGATTGATCTGACTTTAAAATATAATCTTCAGAACAGGGTAATGGTCGAATCTGAAAATGGTGATTTTCTCTATTACATTAAGAGGAACTGTGATTTTATAGAAACTTACCTTACTTCATTCGGCGATTTTGAACTTGCCATTTCAAGATCACTTGATGCAGGATTCTCAGGAATTTCGTTTGCTTATAAAGCTAAAGAACCTGTCTCAAAAGCCATGATCTCCCTTATCCACCGTAAAGGCCTTAAAATCCAGCTATGGACTATTAATGACTCGACAGATATAGCGCAGGCAATATTGATGAATCCCGATTATATCCAGACCGATAATCTGCAATATATCAACAGCGGGAGCCGATGATAACTATTTCATAACAGAATCGAGTACTTCTCTTCCGAATGCCATGCATTCCGGTCTTTTCAGGTTGTCATACTCTTTTATTCCTGAGAACGACTGCATCTGCTTACGGACATCCGGCTCCATAAGACCAAATGTTATTCTTCCAAGAAAAACCTTTGACAGCACATTGCTCACACCGCATATCTTTGCCAGATGATTGTCAATGAATGAAATTGTCTGCTCAGGTCCGACAGGTTGCATCATATTGCCGCAGACAGCAAAATAGCCCCTGATTTTATCCTTAAGCATCACCTTATTCTTCTCCAGATAATCCTGGAGCAGCTGTGATGTCACTCCGGCCCGGATTGCACCGCCTGTCACAACATGGTCATATCCTGACAGATCCGGATTTTCACGAACATCAAATACATTGGCAATCCCATCCATTCCTTCAGAGATCCATAATCCTGCATCACGGGTTGAACCGCACCACGTGGCATATAATATAGCCCATTTTTTATCTGAAGGCATGGGATAATATTCCAGCGGAAAAGCCTTTTTGGAAAACAAAAGTGCACTCATACCCAATAATCCTGTTTTAAAGAAGGTTCTTTTATTCATTTTAATTTAAATATAGTTAGCTGTTCAAATATACATAAATGTGGCAGTGGAAATTAATCAATTGTTATCCAGTAATTTCTCAAGATCGGGAATTGATTTACTGACAATACTTCTGATCTCGGTCACTCCTAATTCCTGGCTGTAATTGGCAATATACTTCATATCAGATGAGCTCACTGTTCCTGTTCTTAAATCGAGCTTCATAACTCTGAAGGGATCAGAGCAGAACAGAAGTATTCCATTCTCAATTTCCCAGTCTATAAATACTGGTTCTGTTTCAAGAAGATACCTGGCTGTTGATGTATTGGACGAATAATCTTCAACCAACACTGTTTTATTATTGCAATAGGCTATTTGTGTGCCTGTTTTTGAAAGTGAAGGAAGAGCTTTTGCAGCTGAATATTTCAATGTTTTCCCTGAATCAAAATTATACAGATAAATTCCGTTTACAGAATCCGCCAGATTAATGTTCACTATGCCTATTGAAATGAGTGAGTCGTTCTTATCAAGCCGGGTTTTGTACCTTACAGGCCAACCGTGTACATCCCCAAATCTGGTTGCCAGAACCGTGGTATTATGTATAGTATCGGTCCTGAAGAGACCAAAAAGCTGCCTGATTTCTTTTGTCTGTCCTCCGTCAGGGAATCGGCTGATGCCTTTCGGATTGCGATATTCTCTTACCTGTGCGAGGTAATAGCATGAGGAGCCAATCATTACACCTCCTGATGAGATATTAAAAGAATATAATGGTTCTTTGTGATAACATGAACCAAGTAAAATGAATGAGAAGAGAATTATTGAAAGAATACAACAGATGAATATTCGAGAGCTTCCGGCAATAAATTTCATGGTAATAAAATTCCTTTCTTATAATATTTTGACAGTACTAAAAACAGAATAACCGACAGAAAAATATTCTTCTGCTTAACTATGAAAAACCAGCAGGAAATTTATTTCCATAATTAATATCTATAAAATTATAGAAAAAATCTGTAACTTGATTAAATTAAAATTTCTCTTTTATGCAATAGTTATTTGAGATAAGTACTGTTAAATAAAGCGACTGATTTCCGGGTAATTCTATTCTAAATCTTTATAACTTAAATTATGAAAAAAATTGTTGTTTATATCTTCATGTTGCCGCTGCTTCTTGCAAACTCATGCGGGAATAAAAGTAAAATGGTAATTACCAGTGTGTATGAGGGAGAAACCGGAAGAGATATTCTTTATGATACAAAAGAGACCAAAGGAAATCTCTTTATCTCCGATAACTTTTATCTTTTCACAATAATGGATAAAACAGAAGACAACACCTGGATTATTGTTGAGCGGGCTCCTGCTATTGTTGGTGAAGGCAGAGTTGAAACAGTACTTCAGCTTTATAACATTCCTGAATCAAGGCAAATTATTCTTGAGGACATCGATCCTTCATATTCTGTCTACGGAAGCAGATTTGAGAAGAAGGATGGCAAAGACTGCCTTATAATTGCTCTCGGAGATGGAGTAAACGAGACAACAGTTCTTCTCTCCGATCTGCTTGAAAAAGCAAAATCCGCCGGTCCTGAAAAAACTGAAATGATTTCAGAAACTCAGGCAGAAACTGAACAGGTAACCTCTGCTGAAAGTGTATCAGAACCTGAATTCCAAAAAGTAGTCCTTCTGAAAATTGGCACAGAAGAGGGCCAGATCGGCCAGGGTATGGCTGAAAAACAGTTGGAGGGCG
>CAYWEQ010000187.1:0-3280 GCA_964457185.1 uncultured Rikenellaceae bacterium | reverse complement strand
GCTCAGTTGTTTATACGCTTATTTTCTATTGACAGGGTTAATTGGGTGTACGACCGTTCTGGCTGTTACAGCGGTGCTGAGTTCGCCTCCAGCCTGTTAAATGATCTGGGAGTAAATTATGTAATTGGAAACGCGGAACAACTGAGACAATTGCCCGAAAGCGCATTTGTCACCATATCAAACCATCCTTATGGCGGACTGGATGGAATAATGCTGATAGATCTGATGGCAGGATTGCGGCAGGATTATAAATTAATGGTTAACAAAATGTTATCGCTGGTAAAAACGATGGCAGAGAATTTTATTTCTGTTACGCCGACAGGAAATACAAAGACAGGCATTACAAGTGCAAGCATTCATGGTGTCCGTGAAACACTGGCAAGGTTAAAAGACGGACACCCCGTTGGATTCTTTCCATCGGGAGCTGTTTCGGATTTCAGTCTGAAGGAGATGTGCATACGGGACCGTAAATGGCAGACAAGCATTCTCCACCTCATTCATTCGGTAAAGGTCCCGATTCTGCCTATACGATTTTTTGATACCAACTCGAAATTCTTCTATTTTCTCGGACTTATTAACTGGAGGATCCGCTCATTAAGGCAACCTGCTGAACTTTTCAATAAAAAAGGACGTCAACACCGTGTAGGAATTGGCAATATCATATCCGTTAAGGAGCAGGAGCAGTATAAAGATGCAGGAACATTTGGTGCTTTTTTAAGGAAGACAATTTATGAAATGCCTATTCCTCAAACATTTATACCCAGATCGAAGCTAACCTGAGCCTGTATGGACAATAATAATAAAAAATCCGGCCCTTCATCAAAATTAACTGAAGCACTGAATTCTATTTCACATGACAGGACAAGGACCAATCTTTTAAAGAAGCATGAGCAGCTGGCACTTGCCTGGCTTGTTCAGCGCATTCCCACATGGATCAGCTCCAATTTAATGACCGCAATCGGTTTTTTCGGAAGTATTATTGTTTTTGGATGTTTCATCCTTGCAAGATATATTAACAGATATTATCTTTTATTAGGTGTTTCAGGGTTCATAATAAGCTGGTTTGGAGATTCGCTTGACGGAAGACTTGCGTACTACCGGAATAAACCAAGAAAGCTGTATGGATTTGTACTTGATATTACAATGGACTGGGTCAGTATTATCCTCATTGGTTGTGGATATATTGTTTATGCCGAAGGTGTCTGGGAGCTGATGGGATATGTTTTTGTGCTTATGTATGGCTGGGAGATGATCATTGCCCTGATGAGATATAAGATTACGGGTGAATACTCAATAGATGCCGGTAAATTTGGTCCTACTGAAGCCAGGATCATTATTTCAGCAATTATGATAGTAGAGGTATTTCTTCCGGGATCATTGGTCTATTCGGTGGTTGCTATAAGCATTCTTTTGTTTGTCATCAATATAGTTGATACCCGGAAATTGCTGGAGATTTCTGATGAAATTGATAAGAAAAAAAACCCCCGTCATTACTAAAGCTGAGCATAAACTCTTTTAGCAATTGCCATTGTAAAATCGGTCATCTGTTGTTGTATATCTGTCTTCGGCCATGCATGTTTCCGGGCAATTTTGTCGAGCACTTGTATAAACCGGTCAATATCTTCTTCGCTGTTCCCTATACCCAGACTCACTCTTGCAAGACCGGGAAACCTTATCACGGGCAACAGGGTTGCCATAATTCTCTGGAACCGCTCGAGGAAAGGACCCACACCAACAAGGTGTTTTATCAGAATGTGGGCACAGTGACAACCATAACGTATTCCTATACCACCTCGTTCCGCCATTTTGTTAGCAATTGTGTTTGAAAGAATATTTTTCAGGCTGAATACAATTACTCCGCCTTTATGGATGAAAGCTGGTGATTCGGGATCCTTTATTCCATATATTGTCAGACCGGGAATTGTCTTCAATCCTTGCAACGCCCTGGCTGTCAGGGTCTTTTCTTCATCCCTGATCAGATCCAGACCGATCCGCTGCAAAAGTATGAGTGCCTTGCCCAGCGCAGCAATACCTGAGGAATTCTCTTCACCTGACGATTGTATAAGATCCATTTTATCAGGATTGAAATTAAGCAATCCCTTTCTGGCGACAAGTACACCACAACCAAATGGTGCATATACCTTATGGGCAGAGAAAGCCAGATAGTCAATGCCGCATTTTTCAATCTCAACCTTACGGTGTGCGACCATTTGCGCAGAATCTGCCAGCACGTATGCGCCATACTTGTGAGCCATCCGGCTGATCTCTGCCAGGTCATTGAATACTCCAAGGACATTGGAGGCGCCGCTGATAGCAATAAGCTTAATTCGTTTCTTTCCGTACTGATCTTGCTGATTGTATGCGCGGAGGAGAGTTTCCAGCTCATTCATATCCACAATTCCATCGGAATCCACCTGCATCCTGATCAGAGAAGAGTGAGGGATCATTCGCCATGGCAGATCGTTTGAATTATGCTCGAGAAGGGTATTTAAAACAACACTCTCAATGCCTGGTTCAGAATTACAGCCAAGACTTTCCGCTGTCAGATTCAGAGCCTGGGTGGTATTGGAAGTAAATATCACATCATAGGCTTCAGGCGAAGCGCCCAGCAACCCGGAACAGATGGATTTTACCTCATTGATAATCTCATGTTGAACCTGTGGCGATTGATATAATGTCAGGCAGAAAGCATTGAATACTGTTTTAAAAGCAGAAGTGCTTGCAGCATTGTCAAGATTAATATAATGTTTTTGACCTTCAGAAGTAGGAACAAGAAGATCGCGACCAATAATTGTCCTCCTGAGTTCGTTCAGCAATTCCAGTCCTGAAAATTTTTCAAGCTCATCGTGATACAGGATATCATGGGCGGTCAGTTTTTCATTGATAGTATTTCTGAAGACATCCTGGCCGAAATGACTGATCAGCTGCATAGCTCTGGCAAACATAATTGCATTGATAATAGCAGGTGTGCCTGCTTCAAACCTGTCAGGTACACCCGCCCATACTACCCAGCCAGGAGAAACAAGTCTTGTGGTTCCTCCTCCGACCCTGAAAGGAATACCCCCGGGCAGGGCTTTTCTTTTAACAGCCAATGCCCTGATACCTAATGATAAACCTATATCGTGGCTTGATAAAACCTGATAACTACCAGGTTTAAGCTGCTTTTTCAAGGCGTCAGCTCTTTCCGGTGAACAAAAAATGATAACATATTTTCCTTTATCCAAATTCAGGTATTCCAGGACAATGTCACGGGCTTGTTCATATAAATGGGTGGAAACTA
>CAYWEQ010000186.1:0-3290 GCA_964457185.1 uncultured Rikenellaceae bacterium | reverse complement strand
TTCAGCTGATTTCTTCCCTTTGCTCAGTGAAAAAACCGATGGTCCTGAACCTGAAATACTTGATCCGAGAGCCCCGGCTTTCATCGAAGCCACCTTTAGTTTTTCAAAACCTGGTATCAGAAATGACCTGGCCGGTTCTGCAATAACATCATGGAGTGAATTCCGGATTAAAGCATAATTGGATGTCAGTAAGCCGGTGATAAGTCCTGCTACATTTCCGGCCTGGGTGACAGCGATACTGAGAGGAACACTGCCTTTCAGGATTCTCCTGCTTTCCTTGGTTGCCAGCTGGATTTCAGGGTGTACCACGGTGCAGAAAAGATCCTGCGGAGATGGAATTTCAACCAGGTCAAGAGGATCATAGCTTCTAATAAGTACAAAACCCCCCATCAGGGCTGGAGCAACATTATCGGCATGTGCTGAACCGCTTGCAGCCTTTTCCCCCTGCATGGCAAAAGGCACCAGCTCTTTCCTTGACAGAGGTTCATTCAGAAGTAGATTTGCCGCAAAGACAGATCCGGCAGAACTTGCAGCACTTGAACCGATACCACTTCCCGGCTGGATCTTTTCAAGAAAGGTCACAAGAAATTTTTCCTTTGATCCAATGTAGTCAAGAAATGCTGAAAGTGATACCGTCGCAGCATTTTTTTCAGGATCCAGAGGCAGATCAAATGAAGTTTTGTTAACAATCCGGTGCGATTTCCCATGGATGATTTCAAGGGACATTCTGTCTCCGGGATGGTCGATGGCGAATCCCATAATATCAAATCCCGGTCCAACATTAGCAATTGTAGCGGGAGAAAATATGGTGATTGCTTTTTTCATAAAATATACCTATAATCAGATGTTAGCAATCCGGATCACGTCTGCAAATATTCCTGCAGCGGTCACTTCGGCACCGGCACCATATCCTTTAATTATCATTGGTAGTTCTTTGTACCTTTCAGTAGTAATCATAATGACATTATTGGATCCCTCAACTGGATAAAGGGGATGGCCTGATGAAACCGGCATCAGCTTGACCGATGCCTTACCGTTTTTCAACGAGGCAACATATCTCCATTTCTTTCCATCTTTTTCAAGTTGTTGCCTTTTCTTTTCAAAACTTTCGTCCAGCTCTTTGACTGATTTCCAGAATTCATTAAGATCTCCTTTGAAACAATTTGCAGGAAGAACTGGTTCGAGGTCAATATCTTTTTCTTCAATCCTGTATCCTGATTCCCTCGACAGGATGAGTATTTTCCTTGCAACATCGGTGCCACTGAGGTCGATCCTTGGATCAGGCTCGGAATATCCCTTTTCCTTAGCCATGCGTACTGCATCACTTAGAGGTATTTTTTCACTTATGGTATTGAAGATGAAGTTGAGGGTCCCTGAAAGGACAGCCTGAATTTCCAGGATACGGTCACCACTGTTAATAAGATCATTAATAGTATTTATAATCGGCAGTCCCGCCCCGACATTTGTCTCATAAATGAACCTGACTCCCCGTGTCTGGGCAGTGGATTTGAGATCCCTGTAATTTGAATATCCGGATGAACAGGCAATTTTGTTGGCAGTTACTACTGACACATATGAATTAAATAGTTTTTTGTACAGACCGGCAACAGCTTCACTTGCTGTGCAATCGATGAATACGCTGTTTCTTAAATTGATGGAGGCGATTTCTCCTGTAAATTCAGAAAGGTCTGTTTTCCTTCCGTTATCCAGCAGATCACGCCAGGTATCTATATTGATACACTCCGGTTGAATAAGCATTTTTCTTGAATTAGCCAATCCAACAAGGTTTATCTTCAGGCGGTGGTTGATTAATAGTTTTTCTTTCTGGACGTTGATCTGGTTGAGAAGCCGGCTTCCTACAGTACCTGTGCCTACCAGGTAAAGATGCAATTCTTTATAATGTGACAGGAAAAACTCTTCATGGATCACACTCAAAGCCTTTCTGAGGCTGCGCTTTGTAATGACGACTGAAATATTCAGCTCTGAGGATCCCTGTGCTATAGCAATGACATTAATCCCGTTACGTCCGAGTGACCTGAAAAGTTTTGCGGAAATCCCCGGTGTATGCCTCATTCTTTCTCCAACGATTGCTATTATGGAAAGTTCTCTTTCAACATCGATGCGGATAGATTTCAGGTATTCGATCTCGTGAACAAATTCCTCGTGAGCTGCATTAATTGCCCTGTCGGTATTTTCCGGAGCTATGGCAAAGCTTATTGAATATTCTGATGAGGCTTGTGTTATAAGGATTATATTGATTTTTTCCTTTGCCATGGCAGTAAAAAGCCTGGCTGATATTCCCAGGACCCCCACCAGCCCTGATCCATGGATTGTAACAAGATCGATTTCATCAATGGAGGATATTCCTTTGATCAGGTTTTCGGATTTAAGCATCCTGTGCGGCCCTATAATAGTTCCTTTATGAGATGGATTGAAAGAATTCCGGATATGTATCCTTATTTTTTTATTGAAGGCAGGTTGTATTGTGGGTGTAGAGATGACCTTTGCCCCGAAATGTGAAAGCTCCATTGCTTCAGCATAAGTGAGCGTGTCAATAGTGTATGCTTTTTCTACCTTTCTGGGATCGGCGGTCATAAATCCATTCACATCTTTCCATATCTCCAGTACCTCTGCATCCAGAGCTGCAGCGATAATAGCTGCAGTATAATCTGAACCACCTCTTCCCAGAGTTATTGTTTCCCCATCAGATGTGCTTGCGATGAACCCCGGCACAATGGCTATTTTTCTGTGTGATTTAAAAAAATTGATGATTAGTTTGTTGGTCTCCTGGAAGTTAACTCCCGCCTTTCCAAAATTCCTGTCCGTTTTGATCAGATCACGGGCTTCAACCAGGTAAGCATTATCAATAACGAGGCTGATGATAAAAGATGACAGTCGTTCGCCAAAACTTAAAATAGCATCGAGTGTTTTTTGTGTCAGTTCTTTAAGGAGAAATACACCGTTCAGAATTTCCTCCATTTCGTTCATAAGGACCTTGACACCTGCAAGAATATTAGACTGTTGATTAATCCTGAAAAGCTTTTTAACTGTATCATAATGCCTTTGTTCAATTTCATCAAGGATCTGTTTGTACGAATCATCTCTGATGGCCGCAAGTTTACTTACTTTGATCAGCTGGTCGGTAATGCCATTAAATGCTGAAACAACGACGATACATGGAACGGTCTGGCTTTCAACGATCTCTTTTATTACCTGGATCTGTTCCGGAGTGCCAACTGAGGATCCCCCGAATTTTAAAACCTTCATTTTGCTTACAATCTGAAATTAAA
>CAYWEQ010000185.1:0-3296 GCA_964457185.1 uncultured Rikenellaceae bacterium | reverse complement strand
ATAATAATCAATCCCCATTGCTCTAAACCGCTCCCCATGCCGGCTGAGCCTTTCTCTGTAATCATTCCAGTCTCTTTTCAGGATGGGAGTCCATCCTATTTCAGCGATACCGGGAAGTCTTGGGAATACCATATACTCTATCTCGTCCATATTGGTGATGGTTTCTGACCAGAGGGGTGCTTCAACTCCCAGGATATTTTCTTTCGTAATTCCCGGTACAAGTGAAGTGGGATCCCACATATATGCATTGTCAACTTCAATATAAGCTGCCCAGTGAAGACCAAGCTTTGTTGTGGAATCATATTGCATGTCGAGATAAGCTTTCTTTGCAGGAGAGAACAGTACTTTAGCACCTTGCTCCACAGCCATTGTTGCATTTTTGGCCTTATCCCAGTATTGTGCAACAGAGCCTTCATTAAGTTTTGTAGTAGCGATCTCATCCCAACCTATGACTGTCTTTCCATGCGATTTTACAATATTCTGGACTTTTTCAACGAATATAATGTAATCATCATGTTTTGTTGCGTGAGATTCATCTCCACCTATATGAAAATATGGTCCAGGTGTAAGAGCAACCAGTTCTCTTACAACATCATCAATAAATTTATATGTTACCTCTTTCTTTACGCATAAAGTGCTGAATCCTACCTTAGTACCTGTATATAACTCTGTCGCCTTGCCGTCGCAGTTTAGCTCAGCATAAGAGGCAAGTGCCGCATTTGTATGCCCCGGCATATCAATTTCAGGAACTATGATGATGTAATGTTCCTGTGCATATTTTACAATATCAGAATACTGTTCCTGGGTATAATAACCACCGACACCACCTCCTACCTGCGTACTACCACCATGAGTTGCAAGATTTGGCCATGATTTTATCTCGATCCTCCACCCCTGATCGTCAGAAAGATGCAGGTGCAGTGCATTCATTTTATAGTATGAAATTAAATCTATAAAACGCTTTACATCGTTTATATCAAAGAAATGTCTCGATACATCAAGCATCGCTCCACGGTAATCATATTCGGGCCGGTCAGTAATTGTACCTGAAGGAATCAACCATGGACCCTCCTGGAGTGTTGAAAGTTCGATTTTTGCAGGCAGGATCTGACGTATAGTCTGAATACCGCGGAAAATTCCAGCCGGCGTGGTAGCTGAAAGATGCAGATTTTTTTTGGTAATAATAAGCTCATAACTTTCATCGGCAGGATTTGTTCCGTTGCCTGATAAGGTAAAGTAGATATTGCCCGGTCTGGGAGCTTGAGTCGCCTGTTTAACTTCAATCTCAAATCCGGTTGCTGGCTTTAACTTTTCAGCCAGATATTGTCCGATCTGAATTAGTTCTTCAGATTCTCCTATTATATAAATATCTGTACCAGAATTAAGTTTGAAATAATCTCCCGTCGCAGTTATTGAAACCGGTTTGGGAATAATGCTTTCTTTTGACAGGTCTGATGGTGATTCCTTTTTGCAGGAACCCATAGTTAACAGCAATAAAATCGCGATTGAAGCTGTTATTACGAAGCTTTTTCTTGTATTGAACATGTTTCTGAATTTTAAAATGGCCAAGATATAAATTTAATTTTAACTTCTATCTCTATTCTATCATTGCCAGGCTGAACGGAACAATTTCATATTATCTAATGACTTTTATAAAGCAAAAGAGATAATTAAGGAAGGCGAATTGGCAGCAATGAATGCTTTAATCCATTGACCTAATCAGGTTCAACATGAGTTGTTACAGATAGGTTTTCATAGTTTTTAGACAATTCTTTCTCAATCATATCACAAAACTTATGGGCATCTCCGACAGATACATTTTCAGATATTATGACATGCATATCAACAAACCTGTAATTACCTGCAATACGGGTCCTCAGATCATGATAATTCACTTTCATCTGACTTAATTTCCCTTCCAGAACTTTAATTTCATCTTCACTCCATGCTGTATCGAGAAGAGGAGAGAATGCCTTTTTAAGTAAGGAGTACGATTCGTAAAGTATCAGTATGGCAACACATATAGCTACAATGGGATCTAACCATTTGATACCGGTTATAAAAATAAGCACTAATCCAACTGCAACCCCGAGCGATGTATAAACATCAGTCTTTAAGTGCAGTGCATCAGCCTCAAGTGCTATTGATTTTGTCTGACGGGCTATTTTATAAAGCTTATGCGATACAATCGAATTAATAACAGCAGAAGCAAACATTACAAGTGCACCTATCCAGATTATTTCAAGCTCATATGGCTTACCGGCCAGTTTTTTGACCGCTTCAATAATGATCAATGCAGCAGCGAAAAAGATCAGAATTGCTTCAATGACTCCGGAAATATTTTCAACTTTCCCATGACCATATGGATGCCTTACGTCCGGAGGATTATCGGAAACTTTGACTGAAAAATAAGCTATCAAAGCTGCTAAAAGGTCCATCGAAGAATGTATAGCTTCGGAAATAATACTGACCGAACCACTGATAATACCTACCACCAGCTTCATAATTATTAAAAAAGTATTTGAAGCTATTGATAAACGAGCGACTTTTGTTTTTGGATTCATTTAGTTTATTATAAACTTCAAAGCTTAATATTCCACAATATTATTGTACAGGTTTTGCATCCTGTTATCTGTTTCTGCAATAACATCGGCACACTCTTTCAGCTCTTTTAGTACAGCCTTTGTCTTTTTGCCGGTAAGCTTATATGTAAGTTCATGCTCAAGTGAAGCCCAAAAGTCCATGGCAATCGTACGTATCTGAACTTCGACCTTTACAAGCTCGGTACGATCAGATAAAAAAACAGGAACTGTCACTATCAGATGAAGGCTACGATAACCGTTTGGCTTAGGATTTTTAATGTAATCTGTTCTGCGGATAACCTCAATATCATCCTGAGAAGTGAGCAAGTCTGCTATAAGGTAAATATCATCGATATAAGAGCAAATAATCCGTACACCAGCTATATCTGTCAGATTTGTTTTGGCAGATTCAACATTTAACTCGAAGCCTCGTCTTTGAAGCTTGTAAAAAATACTCATTGGCGTTTTAACACGACTCTTTATCTGGTGGATTGGATTACGGTCTTTTGTATATTTGAATTCGTCATTCAGGTTTTCCAGCTTTGTAGATATTTCACGGATTGCTGATGTATAAAGATTTTCTGTTTCTACATAGGAATTAATTATTTTGACCATATCAGCAGGCAGAACATCACCTGTTACCCCATCAAAAATATAAGAGGCTTTTGAACGTTCGATTTTATCCATTTTCCTGTATTTATAGTTAATTCATTT
>CAYWEQ010000184.1:0-3347 GCA_964457185.1 uncultured Rikenellaceae bacterium | reverse complement strand
TTTTTACACTGAAGAGAGAAGTCCTGCTGGTTATAAAAAGTGTATCCCTGTCCTTCCCTCCGAAAGTAATTGATATTGGTCTTTCCTCAACATCTATAACGCCTTTTTTCTTCCCGTCCTTGTCATAAATATGGATTACTCCGTCAGCAATATAGACATTTCCATCCTTATCAACAGCCTGTGAAAACTCACCCTGCTGCTCTTCAAAGTCCTGCATGCCGGAAAGTTTTCCATCGGTCCCTACATTCAGTCTGACCACCCTTTTCAGCAGTTCGTCGGCAATATAAACAGTTTTACCCGGATATGCTTCTGACAGAGCCGCGCTCCGGCCGAGATCGTATGTTTCAGGAATAAAAGTCATTCCATCAGTAGCAACGAACCAGTATTCCGGATTATAAATAACTATCGTGTCGAAGTCATTTCTCCACCGGCTCTGCGGATACAGTACTTTATGTACCGACCCGATATCAGCTGGCCTGACCCTTTTAAGAGGTGTCAATGATTCTCCCGGGTCATCGGGGTCAATTGAATAGGCATAAGCTGCCCAGCCGCTGTTGCCCCAGCCGCTGTAACCGGGATAATCATCTGCAAGCTTCGTGACTGATTCCTGCTTCCCGTCGATCATATAACCGGGTTGCGGATCATACCTGAAGACAACCAGCAGGTTATCTTTGGTATCGACCGCAAGTGTAAAAGGATTCCACCCGAAATCAGCTACCATGCTCAGTGTACCGGTTTCTGCCGACCATTTATAGATGCGGCTCAGCCGGGTCTCACAGAAATATACATTTCCCTTGCTGTCGGTTGTAAGCCCCTGTCCGAATTCAAACTCCGAAGCCAGTTTTTCAACTTTTCCCGTCAGTAGCGAGGGTTTGTTCCTGGCTGGTTCTCTGCCCGTTATTGTCATCTTTGCAAACTCCCAGGGAAGAGCTTTTATGTCCTTATTAACATCGTAATAGGGAACCTCGGTCACAAACATCACCTGCCCGTATGCATGGGAATTACGTATCACGATGTTTTCACAATTCCAGAGACGGGCTCCTGTCGGACGGGGAGTATTTACCCTGATAACTCTGAAATGCCAGATGTTGGCAAACATCATATCCCTGCAGTTTATAAGATCAACAGACTGGCAATCAACACCTTCACGACTTTCCTCCTCGAGCTGGAATGCATAGATCTTCCAGTTTGATACATTGGTGAATGTGGCTTCATTGCGGACATGATGTTCAAGTGACATAGCGTAAATCAGGCCCGGAGTGGATGTATTGCTTATAAACAATCCGCTTGCAGCATATGTATCTGCTGTCCAGATGTCCTTGAAAGTACCTCCCCCGTTGTTGGTAATCCAGAGGCTCCAGTACTGGTTGTCCCATGCCTGGTCTTTACCTTGTATGGCAACGGGATTTGAAGGAGAGCTGACAGGCCTGGAACCGAAGCCGGATGCTCCGGACTGTTGTCTCCGGGCATCATCGGATTGGGGAGCAGGTTTGCGTAACGTTCCATGACCGCCGACATACTTAATATCATTCATATAAGATCCTTCCCCCGCCATCCATTTACACGCGACAGCCCTGTAATTATACCCGCCTGTAAACAGGCCGATACCATTCAGGATATCATTACCTCCTTCTGAAGATTCTAAAAGCGGGACTGGTCCGCCGAAACCGCTGAATGCCGGTTCACTCTCCTTCAGAATAAATTGAGTTCCAAAAGGGTGCAATCCTATCAGTTTTGTCCCCGGCCGCAGTTTTAGCGTGCCCGTAAAACGGTACCAGCCCTGAGGGACGTAGATATTGTCATATTTTGCCACCGCATCCCTGAAAACCTTTGTGTCATCGGTTTCACCATCACCTTTGGCTCCCAACTCCCTGATATTGACCCATGTTTCCATAGGTGGCAGAGCGGGCATGATTCTTTCAGGTTTCAAAAGAAATTGCTGCAGGGGTTCTATGCTGCTGATAGTCCTGATTTCCGGTTCAGCTGCCATATCATCCATGACAAGTCCATATGTGTATTCCTTCACCTTGTAAGTTTTAAGCCCAGGTTCCTCCTTCTTTCCGGTCTCACGGAATTTAACAAGTACCGGCACATTTCTGCAATCGATATTAAGAAGATTTACCTGTGTAAGGGTACTCTGGGCTCTGCTTATCACTATCCCGGCTTCCTTCACGTTGTCAAAAAAACAATTCTCCATAAACAGGCGGTCTATATCATTTTCCCTTATTTCAACAGCAACCGGCACATTCCTGACATACATGTTCACAATTGCCAATCCTGTATTATGCGGTTGAATTGCGGCTTTCCTCTGACCTTCAAAATAGGTATCAACCACAGCAACAGGCCATCCGGGGGATGTTTGTCCGCATATTATCCCGTAGTCACCTCCATAGAAACTGACATTCTCCATTTCATTTCCTACCTCCGACAAACCGGCTTTCCCGCTTCCGATATTTATAACACAATGACTTATGAAACCGTGTTGTGCAAAATGAGTCCGCATAACGACGGCATTCGGATTACCGCTCTCTATTCGCATATCGATATTGGAAAGCGCACTGTAAAAAGTCCCTGCGCCGGCATCCCTGGGTTTAGCTCCCTCTTCAACAATTCCGCCGGTAAAGAATATCATATAACTATCACTGTACTGGCTTTCCGGATCAGGTTCCCGGAATCCCGGAGTGTTTTTACCAAGGAGAATCTCGGGACGTGTATTTCCATATCCGATAAGACGGACATTACCCGGAACATAAATAGTTTTGCTGATCCGGTATTTCCCTTCCGGAATAAATAATATTCCAAAATTTTTCTCTCTCTTAACCTGGTTTATGGCTGCCTGGAGGGCTTCGGAAACATCCATTTTGCCATCAGACCTGATATTGAAATTTTCAGGTGTGAAGTAAACCGCTTCAGGATCATCGGGTTTCAGTTTATAAACAGATTCACTTTTTTCCTTTGATACCTGAGCATATATCAGCCCTGTACAAAATAATAAAAGTGATGATAGTAATACTTTGCTGATCTTCATAACTGAAAGGTAATTATAATTAATTGTTAATTTATTGAAAAAGCATACCGAACAATGATGCCGATACCTGAGATATGATTATCAAAATCAGGTTGACGGTATAGCAAAGTTAAATTATTTTGATGATGAGGATAACCCAAAAAAGTTATCGCCCATTATCAACTCTATAAGTTAATATGGATTACTGGCACTTAAGGTTTTTGCTCTGGGCTTTTGATGCATCTGCAAAGGGTCCGTACATGGCATTCTTAAATGATGCGCATGCATCTGAGGTTTGTCCTTTACCGGCCTGAGCAACGGCAAGCTGATAATAGAATTT
>CAYWEQ010000183.1:0-3367 GCA_964457185.1 uncultured Rikenellaceae bacterium | reverse complement strand
TTTTCAATTTGTTCAAGGATCTTCTCTTTTTCTTTAAGCAGCTTCCTGGTTTTAAGCAGGCTTCTTGTCTGAAACATCACAACCAGGTAGACTGCAATCAACAGCAATATTCCATAAAGTATATAGGGAAGAATTGAGGTTGCCGGATCAGCTGAACGGAGATCCGCCTGCAAAGGACTGTAAAACTTGCCGGTCTCTAAAAGCAGGATACTACAATATGTATAGATGAGAAGCATCATCAGATACTGCAAAAATAGATTAAAAATCGGGACCTGAAATCTTAAAGAATACTAAATAATGGGCTGTCAGGCTTTTCTGATTATCACTTCATCGGAACCTTCACGGAGCAACCTGGAGCTTTTCAGAGACGGAGACGGTATAAATGCACCACATCCAAGAGATTCCCACTTCTGATCGATCTTATTAATAGTATCTTCATCGGAACAAACGATGTTTGGCCATCTGCGCGGGAAACCACGTCCATGCAAAACCTTGATGGTCCCATCGATAAAGAGAGAATTATCTGAAATGGTTTCAATATCACGCTGAGGATCAGAGTTTCCGAGTATCTGCCAGGCAACCATGAACAGGTCATCCACATCAACGGTGTGGTCAACTGCAAGTATCAGCCTGAAAAGATCCTTCATTTCATTTTCCCTGAATCCTTTTCTGGATCTTTCAGATGCTGCTGCGTTTTCATTCTGATTCAATCCGACAATTACTACAGGTATGCTATCAGATATGTAAACATTATTGTTAGTTCCAAGGATCCTGTTTCTCAGCTTATCTGCATATTCAGTTGAAAATGAAGTATTTCGCAGTCCAGCTTCAGCTCTTCCTGACAATTCATGTGAGGTCTTTATTGTACCATCTATTCCCAGTTTGCCTCCCATGGCAAAAGTGTCAGATGAATGGTCAAGCACATCAAGGGGGCCCGAGGAGAATAAAAGGTCGGATCTGAAATCAGTATTTTCGAGAACATGCCGGAGAAGCTCCCGGTAATTTCTTATATCAACGTTTCCGCTGACAACCACAAGGTATTTGGTAAACATCATCTGTCCCGTTCCAAACAGGGAGCTTATTACTTTCTTACCCTGACCCGGGTAAGTTTTATTGATCTTTACCACGACAAGATTATGGGCAACACCGGCCGGCGGCATGTGAAAGTCTTCAATTTCAGGTTGTACTGCCAGCTTTACCGGGGCAAGGAATATCTTTTCCGTTGCCTTTATCAGCCATGCATCCTCATGGGGCGGAATGCCGACAACAGTGGCAGGATAAACAGCATGCCCGGAATGTGTTATACAGGTAACATGAAACCTGGGATACCAGTCTGCAAGTGAATAGAATCCAGTATGATCACCAAAAGGGCCTTCCCAAACAGGTTCTTCGGCGGGATCAACATAACCCTCAATAACTATATCAGCATCATCCGGAACATAAAGGTTATTGATAATACATTTTACCAGCTTCACTTTTTTCTTCCTGAGAAATCCTGCAAGAATATATTCATCGATATTTTCGGGCAGGGGTGCTGTTGCTGAATATGCATATACCGGATCACCTCCGAGTGCTACGGATACGGGCATTTTACGGCCGGTTCTTTTCCATGCTTCAAAATGGCTGGCTCCTGTTTTATGGAGCTGCCAGTGCATTGCGGTCGTGTTTTTATCGAGTATCTGCATCCTGTACATCCCGACATTTGTTTTACCTGTATCAGGATGCATTGTATGGACCATCGGCAGGGTGATAAAACGTCCTCCGTCATAAGGCCAGCATTTAAGGACAGGAAGTATGTTAAGATCAGGATCCATGTTTATTATTTGCTGGCATTTGCCTTTTCCTCTGATGTGTGAAGGGAGGAGTCCTGACACCTTATACAGGGAAGGCAGTGAATTCAGAATGCTGTCATGGGCATTTGTAAGGATCTCAAACAATGCTATTATTTCTTTTACGACTTCGGCAAGGTCATTTCTGCCAAGGGCCATTGCCATTCTTTTATCTGATCCATAAGCATTTATGAGTACAGGGAATTCAGTTCCGGTGTTTTCGAACAGCATGGCTTTACCATTGTTTTTGGTTACACGGTCAGTAACGTCAGTTATTTCGAGTATCGGATCAACGAATGTATTTATGCGAAGCAGTTCGTGATGTTTTTCAAGGTCAGCGATAAAATCATAGAGTCCTGAATAGGCCATTATAAAAACTGATTGAATGTCAAAGATAAAAGATAATAACCAATAGAGGAAAAGATTGCTTCGTCGTCCCGAGTACTCGGGACTCCTCGCAATGACAGAATATAAAATAAATTGTCTTCCGGGAGGTGGCTTGTGGTGGGTTTCTTAAGATTGAATGGCAGGTATATAAAACAATAATGGGAACTATTCCTGAGAGTAGTTCCCATCCACCGTTTTCGACCGAGGCCGTTAACGGCGTCGGGTTACTGTTATTCTGACCGGCTGCATTCCAGGTCTTACGATCTGTTCCTGCAACCCATGGCTTTCCGGTTTTGCTTGTTATGGCAGAACCTTCCGGCTGTCCCTTTGTTCCTGCCTTTCGGCCGGACATTCCAGGACGAAGTGTCCTTCAGGCTCCGGTGCTCATCTCCCGAAGGATGCGGCATCAGTTTCAGATCACTCCAGGCCGAGACCCTTTGCTTTCTGAAGCCCTGTGACTCAGTCGCTGAAAGAACGTTTCCGGTTTTCTTCGACCTACCGGATATCCTGGACTTTTGGTCCGTTCATCCGGCCTCCGGCTCTCTTGATGCGCAGACCCGGAGGTCTGACCGAACCGGATCGTGTTTCATTTAAGTAACCTTTTCCGGTTCCACATCGTTTGAGCAGCCTTTTATCGCTCACCCGATAGATCAAATATACTTCAAGGATAAAAAAAATACAATTAAAGGAAGTCCTTGTTGTAAACCCGATATAAACAAAAGTTATTAACAATTGTTAATAACATTATCATAGCTTCAGTAACTGGCAGTTACATGATTTTTAACATTACATGTACTCTATTTCTTATACCCGTACACTGCCAGATCACCCAGCATCTCCTCAATTCTGAGAAGCTGGTTGTATTTGGCCATCCTGTCAGTGCGGCTGCATGATCCGGTCTTGATCTGTCCCGAATTTGTTGCGACAGCTACATCTGCAATAGTTGAATCTTCAGTTTCACCCGAGCGGTGTGATATAACCGTAGTATAACCGGCTTTATGCGCCATTTCAATACATGAAAGTGTTTCCGTCAGGGTGCCTATCTGATTCAACTTGATAAGTATTGAATTGGCACAACCCATTTCAATACCTTTCTTCAGGTATTCAACATTTGTTACAAATACATCATCACCAACAACCTGGCACTTCTT
>CAYWEQ010000182.1:0-3420 GCA_964457185.1 uncultured Rikenellaceae bacterium | reverse complement strand
AATGTGACCTTTCCCGCGGGAAACCATCAGTGGAGAAACTGCTCTTGTCACATATAGCAATCCTTTAATATTTGTATCAATCATTCTGTCCCAGTCATCAGCGAATCCGGCATCAATGCGTTCAAGCCCCACAGCCAGGCCTGCATTATTGACAAGGATATCAATATCCTTCCACTCATGGGGAAGTTTCTCAATGACTGATGCAACCTCATCCCTTTTCCTTACATCGAAATTCAGGGAAATTACCTTTATATTGCCTATGGCATTTAGTTCTTTTTCCAGTTCGTCAAGGCGTTCCTTTCTCCTTCCGGTAATGATTACATTATACCCGTTCTTTGCGAATTTCTTTGCTGTTGCCCATCCGAAACCAGATGTGGCACCTGTTATCATTATTATTTTGTCCATGGATTTTTGTTTAATTTGCTCCTGTAAAAATAGAAATTTTTTAAATCTTTGCTTTTTCTTTTTAATGGGCGATAATCAGGAGATACTGAACCAAGACAATAAATCCGGCATCGGATCAATGTTCGATGACATAGCTTTCCGTTATGATTTTCTGAATCACCTTTTATCATTCGGGATCGATCGCTTCTGGAGGAAAAAAGCAGTCACTGTCATTTCTCAAACACATATAAATCCACGGATCCTTGATGTAGCAACAGGAACAGGTGACCTTGCCATTGCTGCAATGAAACTCGATCCGGAGCATATTACCGGCATTGACATCTCGCTGAAAATGCTTGAATCGGGAAGGGAAAAAATAAGGAAAAAAGGACTTTCCGGAAAGATTGACCTTTTACCCGGTGATTCTGAAAACATGCCTTTCAGTGATGGCAGCTTTGATGTCGCAATGGTGGCATTCGGCGTCAGGAATTTTTCTGACAGGCTCAGAGGACTTTCAGAAATGAACCGGGTGTTGAATGATAAAGGCATGGTGATGATACTGGAGTTCTCCAGGCCTGAAAGATTCCCGTTCAGACAGATGTACTTTTTCTATTTCAGGATACTGCTTCCGGTCATCGGAAGATTCTTTTCAAAGAACAGTATTGCCTATAGCTATCTTCCGGATTCAGTCATGCAATTTCCGGATAATGAGCAATTTATGACATTAATGAAAAGTGCCGGATTTTTTGATGTCAACATAAAAAAGCTGACCGGGGGCGTTGCCTGCATCTATACCGGTTTCAAATCCAGGAAGCAATAATTATATATTAAAGCAGTTTATTATCTTGTACATTAAAAATATTGCCTGAAAACTTGAAAAGGAGAATCCCGTATATAACATTCTCACTGATGCTTCTTTTGATGCCTTTCATTGTGTCGGGACAAAAAGCAAAACCGATGAACCGATCCTGGTATGATGAAAAGCTCCTTCATTTCGGATTCAGCCTTGGATTCAACACGATGGATTTCAATATCACCCCCTCGCAGGAATATCTTGAAGCCGATTCTCTCTATCCCGAAGTCTCCAGGTTGAATCCGGGGATTAATATCCAGATCGTAACTGATCTGCATCCTTCCAGATATATTGATATCAGGTTCCTTCCGGGTGTCTCCTTTGGTCAGAGAAATGTGAGGTATTATAAAAACCAGGTCGTCTATAACCAGCAGCAGAGGCTTGAATCATCTTTCATGGAATTTCCTCTGCTTCTCAAATATAAAGGCGACCGGTTGAATAATGTACGTCCTTATGTGGTGACCGGACTGAATTACCGTTTTGATCTTGCAGGGAAAAAAGAGTTTGATGATGAAAGACCCGTATATATAAGGATCAAAAGGCCGGATCTCTACTATGAAGCCGGTGCCGGTATCGATTTTTATCTCATGTATTTCAAATTATCAGTGGAGTTGAAAATGTCAAACGGTATCCGCAATGTAATTGTCGATGATGCAGCGCCGGGCCATCAGGAGTTCCGAAATGCAATTGAGAAGATGAGGTCGCAGATATGGATACTTGCCTTTCATTTTGAATAGAAATGCCACAACTGGTCAATCTCAGTCTTAAACCTGAAGAAGCAGCCGACGAAAATGCCATGCGTAAAATTGCAGGAGACCTGATTAAGGTTCATCCTTCAGATATCTCTTATTTCAGGATCATAAAACGGTCGGTCGATGCAAGGCAGAAAAATATCAGGGTAAACCTGTCTGTTGAGATATTTGCAGGGAATGAACCTTCTGCTCTTTCAGTTGAGCCGTTTGTCCCCGTAGATGTATCAAAGTGTGAAGAGGTAATAATTGCAGGTGCAGGACCTGCAGGATTATTTGCCGCATTGCGTCTTATTGAACTTGGCTTGTGCCCTGTGATCTTTGAAAGGGGGAAGGATGTGTCGGCACGCAAGATTGATATTGCCAGGATCAGCAGGGAACATATTGTCGATCCCGACAGCAATTATTGTTTCGGGGAGGGTGGAGCAGGTGCCTATTCCGACGGAAAACTCTACACTCGTTCAAAAAAAAGAGGTGATAACAGGAGAGTGCTTGAACTTCTGTGCCTCCACGGGGCAAACGATAATATCCTGTATGAAGCCCATCCTCACCTCGGGACAGATAAGCTCCCGGGGATAATCAAAAAGATTAGAAGATCCATTGTTGATGCAGGCGGTCACTTTTTCCTTGAAAAGAAAGTAACCGACCTCATTATTGAAGGCAAGGTGATAAAAGGCGTCGTTGCATCAGGAAATGAGAAATACCTTTCAGCAAATGTCATCCTTGCGACTGGCCATTCTGCGAGAGATATGATCGATATCTGCAAAAGGAGGGGGATTGTGATGGAGACAAAACCTTTTGCGATGGGTGTGAGAGTGGAACATCCTCAGGATCTTATTGACAGGATGCAGTATCACGGGCAACCTCGTGGCAGGTTCCTTCCGGCAGCATCATATAATTTTGCCAGGCAGGTCGATGGAAGGGGAGTCTATTCATTTTGCATGTGTCCTGGCGGATTTATAGTGCCCTCAGCAACATCACAGGAGGAAGTTGTCGTTAACGGGATGTCTCCTTCGAAGCGTAATTCAGCATGGGCAAACTCAGGGGTTGTGGTTGAGATAAGACCTGAAGACCTGTTGAAATTCAGCCGGCACAATGAACTTGCCGGGCTTGAATTCCAGAAAGAAGTTGAAAGAGAAGCATGGATACATGGAGGTCAGACACAAAAAGCTCCTGCACAACGGCTATCTGACTTCGTTTCCGGCCGGCCATCATCTTCCATGCCGGAGATTTCATACTTCCCCGGTGTTAATCTTTCACCGCTTCATGAATGGCTGCCTCCGTCAATAGGATCCAGGCTCAGAGAGGGATTCCGTCTCATCGGATCAGCGATGAAGGGATATCTTACCAATGAGGCAGTTATACTGGGTGTCGAATCACGGACCTCCTCGCCTGTCAGAATTCCGCGCAACCCTGAAACAATGGAGCATATCC
>CAYWEQ010000181.1:1039-3465 GCA_964457185.1 uncultured Rikenellaceae bacterium | reverse complement strand
GCCAAAATCCTGATACACTGAGATGGGATTATAATAGCATGTTTGCCCGCAGCGGAGCCCCTGAGACAGGCTGCCTGACCTGCCATACAAAAAAGGGGCAATGACTGAAAATTGATCGCATGGAAATCAAGGAAATATGTGTAAAATTCTATATAGTCTATGTAAACAGATACATAAATCCGGCGATAAAAAATGTCATTGCGAGGGAACCGAAGCAATCTCGTCTTTCTTAATGAGATTGCCACGGTCGATACGACCTCATAATTACAGGCAGTTCCAACGCCGATAACGAAAAATTTACATATAATTAACAAAAAATGTAATAAATGCTTGACAAAAAAGGCTACAATGTTTTTAAATAAAATTGCATAAAGCTAAGAGCGAAGCTTATGGGTTCATAGTTTTATGTTTTTTTTATAAGTTGAACAAAGCTGGCATGATGATTGCTTTAAATATTATATGGATAGTAAAGGTAAGGGTTTTAGAACAATTGCTCTTGGCTCTATGCCCCAAGTCCTTTGCTATCCGAAAGATTTGATTTTGATATGGATGATAAACTGAAAGGCTTGGTTAATGAATAACTTTAAAATGAAAGGAGGTGGAAAGATGAGAAAGATATCTATTGTAATGCTTTTGATACTTTTAAGTGTGGTTTTAGTTTCCGGGAGTGCTTATGCTATATCGGGCGTATGTTCTAACTGTCACACCATGCATAACAGTCAGAATGGGTTAGGTGAGGTTCAGACTTACAGTGGTGGAGTTATAACTACCGGCGTGATCACTCCACAGCAATACCTGCTAAAGGCGGACTGCATAGCGTGTCATGCGGGTCCAACAGGCGAGAAAAACGGTGACGCTCCGATTGTAGTCCATACTACTAATGCTAATCCTACCTTACAGGGTGGAGGGTACACACTGGCAGGTGGGGACTTTTACTGGGTTGCAACTGGTCTTGCCGCTACCGATTCTAAGGGACACAATGTGGCTGGCCTTGCATTGCCGGATGGATCTATAACTCCTGCAAATACACCGCCGGGCTGGGACGCAGGTGCAAGCACTGGTTCCTTTGCTGGCCAAGTTGGTAGTACATGGGGTAGTAACCAGCTTACATGCGCAGGGACATATGGCTGTCATGGAATGCATAACGCTACTGGAATCACGGGTGCACATCATGGCAATACTGGTGGAACGGCTACTCAGGCCGGTGCGGTAAGCAGTCCTCCACTCTCGGTAGGCAGCAGCTACAGGTTCTTAGCCGGTATCAGTGGAAAAGAGCACACCGATTGGAACTGGAATGAGTCCTCAAGTGTGCACAACGAGTACTTCGGTGCGAATGACACAACCCTCAGAGGTTCAGCCGGTACTGTTTATGGAAACAAGGACACGATCAGTTTTTCGTGTGCTGAATGTCATGGTAAGTTCCATAGCTATATAGACGATACTGCTCAAGGAACTCCATGGCTCAGACATCCTACTGATATTGCACTGAAAGGTTCAGGAGAATATCTCAGTTATACGGCTTACAGCACACAAGCACCTGTTGCCAGACCTACTGTTTTATCAGGCAGCAATAACGTTGTTACTCCTGGGACAGATATCGTTATGTGTTTATCATGCCACAGGGCGCACGGTTCTCCAGAGCCTGATTTGCTGAGATGGACGTACAGCGGTATGGTTGCAGGTGGTGGTGGTTCTGACACTGGCTGCTTTACCTGTCATACCACGAAGAACTAACTGATTAACCTGATTTAATTATGGTATATGAAGGGCGTTGTGCCAAGCACAACGCCCTTTCACTTTATGAATCAGCCCTGGAAATTGTTTCAAGTAGCAGCAATAATTATATTGATCCTCCTGTATTCAGGACTCACATATAAGAGGAATTATGTGTGGAAAGATGACGTTACCCTCTGGTCTGATGTAGTTAAAAAGTCCCCTAACAAGGCAAGAGTACATCTTGCACTCGGAATTATATATAACGAAAAAGGGCTTTATGAGCAAGCCGAATCTGAAAGTGGAAAGGCCCTGAGTTTGAATCCCCATTATGCACATGCCCATTATGTCATAGGGCTGTCTCTGCAAAAAAGAGGGTTGCTTGATGAGTCGATAGTTAGGTATAAAAAAGTTATTCAATTAGATCAAATCATATTGAAGCTCATAACAATCTTGGAGTCATATATGAAAAGAAAGGCTTAATAGATCAGGCTATAATATATTATGAAAAGGCAGCTGTACTGAGACCATATGATCTGAAATATATCAAGACGTATAATAATCTTGCGATGGCTTTAAGGAAAAAGGGCTTTATAGATAAAGCAATAGCGATATATGAAATGATACTTCAATTAAAACCCGATGATACCAAAGCGCGAAACGACCTCGGTGTCTGTTATTTTGATAAGGGATGGATAGATAAGGCTATAGAA
>CAYWEQ010000181.1:0-1018 GCA_964457185.1 uncultured Rikenellaceae bacterium | reverse complement strand
GCGAATATCCTTGATAAATGGCACAAGAGAGTTAATTTAGGGATAGCGTATAGCTCAAGGGGGTTATATGACCTTGCGTCTGAGGAGATGAAGAAAGGAAGGTAACCTCAGTTCAACGAGTGGTTCTCATAATTAAAGCTAATCTTTCCCTAGCCGGTACATTATCAGGTTCAAGCTCGAGGATTTTCTGATAGATCTGAATGGCTTTAACTCTTAGCTCTCTGCTGTTTGCCCCCGACTGATAGCTCATAGCTACTTGTTCATAGGAAACCCCCAGGTTTAAAAGGGTTAAAGTATCATCAGGCTTTATATTTAGGGCTTTTTTGAACAGGTCTATAGCCTCAGCAAGTTTCCCACTCCTCGCATAGATAATTCCCAGGTTGGATAACGCCTGTGGGTAGTCAGGCTTTATTTTTAGCGCCTGCTGATAATAATATGCAGCCTCATTTAGTAACCCTTTTTCGTCGTGAGCAAGTCCCAGATTATAGTATGCTTCCGGTATATTCGGATCTATCTGAAGAGCCATTTTATAGTGATTAACAGCCTCTCCGAAAAGGCCCTTCTTCTGAAGGACCGAGCCAATGCTGACCAAAAGCTTGGGATTTTCCTGTTTTGTCCTCCATGCCTTTTCATAATAAAGCAGTGCCACATCCAGTAAACCTTGCTTTTCATAAAGATTTCCGAGAAAGTGAAGCGCCCCTGTAAAATTAGGCGAGATTTCGAGCGCCTTTTTATAGTTATAAATGGCATCTTCAATCTGTCCTTTCTCTTCATAAATCTGTCCGATATTCAGGTATGCCTTTTCTGCATTTGGTTTCAACCTTAGCGTTTCCCTGAATTCTGCCATTGCCCTGTCATAGTCCTTTTTTTCCAAACAGGCGAGTCCGAAGTTGTTATGTGGTCTGAATTTTTGAGGAGATTTTTTTGTACAATCACCCCATAGAGAAAAGTCATCTTTCCAGATGAAATCTCTTTGATAAGTGACCCATCCGTATATCAACACCAGGGCAATCAGCAC
>CAYWEQ010000180.1:0-3480 GCA_964457185.1 uncultured Rikenellaceae bacterium | reverse complement strand
GTTCCGTTTGACTTTACGCCAAACAGGGATGCATTGTAATCCTTCGCATTTAATGAAGCTGAAAGGGTCAGAAATAATAAAAGAAGCAGGCAGGGAATCCGCCTCCCGGCAATATGAAATTCCGCCTGGTCATTCGTTTTTATTTTCGGCATATTACAATAAATTCAATTGATTCTTCACGAAGTTCATTTCCAAGAA
Source organism: uncultured Rikenellaceae bacterium (assembly GCA_964457185.1). Lineage (GTDB taxonomy): Bacteria > Bacteroidota > Bacteroidia > Bacteroidales > VadinHA17 > LD21. The sequence continues at coordinate 3,282 of CAYWEQ010000180.1, read as the reverse complement.
AATCACCAATGATCTTATAATTCCTGAAATCTGATCTTTCCACAATATGTTCGAGTTCAAACCTGAAAAAATATCTTAAAGGAGTCAGCCAGTGTTCCTGCCTGACTTCATTGCCTTCATCCCATTCGAGGAGGAAATCAATATTTATCAGCTGGTTAAGCAGATCAGGTTTTGTCGAAACGGTTCGTTTCAGCCGCTTGCCTGGTTCATATTCACCATCAAAATCTGTCTGGTTGGTGATACCGTTTATAAGCTGACGCAGGTCCGGAACAAAAACATCAAAAATAAACCTGCCGCCTGGATTAAGATGCCTGTATACATTATTTAGAGCCCTGATCTGATCTTCTTTTTCAAGAAGATGCATAAACACCCTGAAAGGAGCGATTATCAGGTCATATTTAAAATCGTGCCGGAAGTCAATAATATTCTGAACGCTTATCCTGTGGCGCTCTTTTTTATCAAGCTTTTCAATCAGGACATTTACCATCGCAGGGCTGATGTCCAATCCGTATATATCAGCTCCCTGTTTAAGTGCAGTGATAAAAAACCTCCCGGTGCCTGTCCCGATCTCCAGCACCCTGCCCTTTGTCTCCATGATCTCACCGAGATAGAATTCGGAATCGGCGCTATCGCGCATCTGGTGATAAATCAAATCATAAAAACGCGCAAAAGTTTCCGGATATAAGCTGTCCATGGATCTACGATTTAAAGACGACAAAACACAAAGGTTGTATTTTATCGATTATTATGCAAATATTGGTTATACCAGTACAACGAAACCTCAGCATACGAATAATTCTCGGTTTTAAAGAGTCTGGTGTTGAAGAATTTCTTCCCGGACATGGCCTCAATTTCTTTTGCATTCTTTAACAGGCCGGTATTATATGCTGTTGCAATGAACCTGATTTTTGATTCCTTATCGGTCCATGAAGATTTGAAACGTTTTTCACAGATCTTATAAAATGCGATGAGGTAATTTATTTCCGTTTCCGGATTTTCCAGATCTGTTATAACGGATGCCCTGAATAGCCTTCTGTTTTGGAAAGCAGATTGTTTACTAAAAAGAGCTTTCAATTTTTTGTCGGATCCGGAAAAAACCCTGTCATGGATCTCTACAGCAAATGATGGTTTTACCTGGAACACGCCAATTGAGAAATTTGCATAATCATCACCCAGATTCCTGTATAATGTCTTCAGCATGGTTATTTCCATTTTATCGCGCAGAGCCGAATAACGGACCAGCTCCGGGAAAACAACGGCAACCGCCTCATCGTACGGAACATCATATTCCGCCAGGGCTGGCTTTATCCAGTGGTTGTTCTCTTTCAGGAAGGTCAGGGCTTTTTGCCAGTCGCTGCCGAAGATCTCAGCATAATTTAAAGATTGTGTATAGACTGTTACCTGGGATCCGGTCAACAGAATCAGAAAGGAAAGAATTCTCCCTGCTTTTCTTAAAGTCACGTTGAGCGCTGTTTACCAGGAAATCTTACACTGTACCAGGGCATTCCTTTTCGGTGAATAGTACATATAAACAAGGTAAACCTGTCCGCTGATCTTCTGAAGATGGGGGTTGAAGCAGTCTGTCAAGGTTGTATTATCGCTGAAAGTCAGAGTGCCATAATTGTAATATGCATATCTGGTATTGGCTGTGTTTATAAATCTTTTTTCGCTTCCGTATAACTCCGGTATCGAACTAAATAAGGTTTTTCCCTGCAGGGTCTGGATCTTTTCATAAGAGAAAGCAAGGATTTCATCATATTTGGCATTACCCACCAGATTGCTCATATCTCCGGAGTACATATCCACTGTTGCATTGGGTTCATTTGTAACAAGTTTTGGCATAGTGCTTTGCGGACCGCCATCCTGCATCATTTTGTTTGCCATCTGCTGGCTGTATTTCATGGCAAGTTCCATGCGCTCCTGGTCGCTTTTAGCATTGTTTATGGCCTCTTCCATCTTTTTCCCCTCAGCTTCTGCTGCTATAAGCTCATCAAGTATAAGACAGGCAAATTTATCCCTTGACGGGGTAAGAGTAAAATTGCTTATGCCTGCATAGGGGCCATATGTCTTACCTCCCATTGTTATTGTGTATTTATCGCCTGTTTTGCTTATAATGCCTTTATATCTCCGGAGAAGACCATCCATATATTCACTATCGTCGCCATAATTTTCGTATCCGGCGATCCGCGGATCTCCTTCTTTATAAGGACCCTGGGTTACCCCTCCCTTTATTATATAAAAGTCCCCTGACCTGGTGTCCTGTGCCAGGAATGAACCATCGTCCATTGTAGTTATTTCAAGTTCCCTGTAATCAAGCTTATATTTACCTCCCATGTCAAGGACAACTTCCGGTTGAGCACATGCGCATCCCGGCTCGGCCTCCTGTTTTGAAGAGCTGTTACCGCCGGTCCCCAGAAGTTCATCCTTCATTGCACCGGCTACTTTCTTGAGCAACCCACCCTGGGCATTTAAAGGATTAGTACATACCATGCCTATCAGCACCAATAATAAAAGGGACTTTTTCATATCTGATAAGAGTTTTGTGTGTAAATGATTTGTGCGAAATTACTGAAATAAGAAATATATGTTCATCTTATGTAACAAATATCATTCCACATTGGTTCTGTTAATATTTTTCAGCAGTTCAATATTCCTCGCAAAAACCGGTGAATCGTATGAAGGATTGAAGTCAGGATTCATGGCGATCTCTCCTGTCTGATAATTTATAAAGCCTTTTACATACCGGTTTGGCAGGAGGTAGATGGTATCAGCATTTTCATTCCGGGCAGTAGAAGTTTCTGTCAGTATGTTTTCAACAGCCACACCTTTCAATCCGTACCTGTCCAGTTCAGCGGTATAGTGATCAACAATCCTGTCTGAAAGACATAGTATCATTAGATAATTGCCAAATGATTTACGGTTATTATGTTTAATAAGCAGATCGAGTTTGTCGTTTGTAACCGGAAGCGCAGTTTTGTAGAATGAATCAGCATAGCGAAATCCTTCACTTAATATGCTTCTTGCCACCTTTTCATCCTTTGTATAGTGGATATATATCTTTGAGGTACTTTTATTCTCAAGCAGGAAAGTAAGGGATTTCTCCTCGAACAATTTATCATTGAAGAAAGCGCTGTAGTGTTGTATTTTTCTTACCTCATGAAGGAACCTGTTCATTTCCTCGGCACTCCAGCTCTTTTCAAGACCCGAAAGGCGTTTCACCGTCGATTCGATAAACAAGTTCTTCTTTACCAGCTGAATATGCAGATAGATAATATACCCGAG
>CAYWEQ010000179.1:0-3486 GCA_964457185.1 uncultured Rikenellaceae bacterium | reverse complement strand
ATGAAAGATCCTGAAGATGAAATATTTGCAAAAGGATCAAACTATGAAATCATTCAGATTGAACGCTCCGGGAAAGTGATTTTCATGAGAGCAGCCCACCCCGGCGAACCTTTTGAGACAATCGGTGCCTATGAGATGATGAACCTCCCGGATGAAGTGATCGCAGGACCATTTATCTGTTCCCACAACCCTGATATTATTGAAGAAGTAACTATATGGAATGTTCGTATCGACAGACCTGTCGGAGACAGATATAATCCGGGGAGGGAAGGATTTTTAGGGTGCCGCCTTGAAACGATGGATGTCTTTGACGGTAAAAGAATGGTCATATATGAAAAGCCAGGCAGGTTTGAAGCACCAAACTGGATGCCCGACGGGAAAAAGCTTCTTTTCAACATGGATGGACTGCTGTATAAAATACCTGTAAATGGCGGAAAAATCGAAAAGCTGAATACCGGTTTTGCCGACAGGAACAATAATGATCATGGCATTTCATTCAATGGCAAGCTGCTGGCCATAAGCCATCAACGTGAGGGAATGCCTGGAGGGGGCTCTACGGTATATGTCCTTCCCCTGAAGGGAGGTACTCCCGGTATGGTTACTGAAAATACTCCTTCATACTGGCATGGATGGGCTCCAAACAATAAAGAGGTAGTCTATGTCGCTCAGCGTGACGGCAAAAATATATATAACATTTACAGGAATTCTATTAAAGGAGGTAAAGAGGTTGCACTTACAGATATCGGTGAAGGAGAGCATGTGGATGGATGTGAATACTCTCCTGACGGCAATTTTATTTATTACAATGGCAGCCATACCGGAAATATGCAGATCTGGCGCATTAAACCTGACGGCTCGGGCAGGGAGCAGCTTACATTTGATGAATACAGAAACTGGTTCCCCCATATTTCACCTGACGGTAAATGGATAGCTTTCATCTCATTTCCCCCTGATATTGAAAAAAACGGTCATCCTTCATATAAAAGGGTCATGCTCAGGCTGATGCCGGTAACGGGCGGTCAGCCAAAGGTAATCGCATACCTGTACGGCGGACAGGGTACTATTAACGTACCTTCATGGTCGCCAGACAGCAGACGTATTGCATTTGTCAGTAACTCAGGCAAATAGATAAATAAATAGCGTTACAGGTACTCGGATTTCCTGATAACAAAAAAAGAGTTTACTTTGTTTCAGGAAAATCATTATTAATGAGGTTTTCAGGTTTATATACTGTTCTTACTGTGCCCGTTTACGGGATACTTTATATTTATACTGCTATAGGGATCTTCTTTGCACTTTTCCTGTCATGGCTGAATGCAAAAAAGCCGGTATTTTTTATGTCCAGGATATGGGCGAAATCTGTATTTCTGCTGATGGGTAAAAGAATTCATATCATTGGCAAAGAAAACATTAACAAGGGAGAAAAATATATTCTCCTGGCTAACCACGCCAGTCTTTTCGATATACTGGCGATAGTGTCATTTTACCCGGAGGTGTCATGGTTCGGGCACGAAAGGCTTCTCAGGGTGCCGGTGTTCGGAAGGTTCCTGAAAATGGCAGATTATGTCCCTTTCAGGGAGCCTACGGTAACCAATACGCGCCATATGCTTGAACAGCTCATGGAGAAGGCCAATGACCGCACAGTGGCACTTTTCCCTGAAGGCACAAGGACCACAAGCGGGAAGATCAATCCATTCTTCAGAGGTTTTATTTATTTATTCAGATCACGGGAAATAGGAATGCTGCCTGTAACGCTGAACGGCTTCTATGATTTCAAGCCAAAAACCCGGTTCTACATCAATTTCGGATCAAAGCTCGAAGTGGTGATCCATAAGCCTATACCGAGGGAGGAGCTTATCGATAAAAACGACAGCGAGATAATTGACATGGTAAAAACTGTTATAGAATCAGCATATCATTAACAAAATCAGAATAATGAACTGAATCCCTTGGTGATTCCTGGTGCCTTAGTGTCATGGTGGCAAGAAAAAAGAGCCACCAAGGCACCAGGACACAAAGGTTTCACCAAGAAAAAAAATAAAAATGACGGAAGAGAAAAAAGAAAAGTGGGTTTTTATAGTCAACCCGATAGCGGGGAACAATTTTGCAATTACCATGGTCCCTGAGATTGAAAAGAAAATAAAGGAGTACAATATTGATGGAGAGATCCTTCTGACAGAAAGAAAGGGTCATGCCGAAGAACTTTCAAAAATCTCAGCAGACAAAGGTGCAAAGTATATTATCGCTGTGGGGGGTGATGGAACTTTTAACGAAGTTGCCCGGTCGCTTATAAATAAAAGTGAAGTGGTCGCCGGTGTTGTGCCTGCCGGCTCTGGCAATGACTTCATTCAAATACCAGGATTTCCCAATAGGTTTAAAGAAAACGAATGGGAGATATTCTTCAGAAGGAATGTGATAGCCCAGGATGTCGGAATTGTGAACGGGACTGTTTTCCTGAATGGTCTGGGAATCGGATTCGATGCTGAAGTCGCTGCCCAGAACTATACCGAGGAAGGCTTGGTAAGAAAAGGCGGATCTGATAAATATATCTGGCACATCGTTAAGACGCTTCTTTTTTTCAGAGAAAAAAGAATGATTGTGATAAGTGACGGAGACCGCCACGAAACCGATTGCTTCATGAATACAATTTCGATAGGAAGACGATTTGCCGGCAGCTTCTTCATTACACCCAAAGCGATCGCCAATGACGGTTTGCTGGATGTTTGCTCAATAAAAAAACTAAATCTCTTTCACAGATTCAGGCTTTTGCTAAAGGTCCCCAAAGGCACCCATATCACTGACAGGAGAGTAAATTATTTCCAGTCATCATCAATTGATCTTGAATTCCCGAAGGAGGTTCCCTATCATGTTGATGGTGAGCTTTATTATGCCAAAACATTCAGGATCAGGATTATTCCTGACGGACTCAATATACTTTACAATCCTGACGGTAATCATTTCTTTAACAGGACCTGATGTGAACAATTATATAGCCTTTTTTGATCTCGACAGAACGATTACCGGAGCTGTCAGCGGCAACGTGCTTGCCTTATCAGCTTACAGAAAAGGGCTGATGTCAACTTCTGATATTTTATATGCACTCTGGCTTCTGGTTGGTTATAAGCTATCCCTGAGAGATCCTCAAAAGATCATTTATGAAATGGCCGGCTGGGTAAAAGGCATCCCGGAAAAGACACTGGATGATCTTTCAATCGAGATCTCACAAAAAGTTCTGATCCCGTCTGTTTTTCCGGAAGCAATTCGGGAGTTGAAAATGCATTCTGAAAACAAAGCAAGGACAGTGATCCTTTCATCATCACCCGCTTCAGTTTGTCGTTTAATGACCAAGTCGCTCGGTATTGATGATATGATTTGTTCTGAACTTGAGGTGATTGACGGGTATCTTACAGGGCGGTCTGTGAGACCGCTTTGCTTTGGACAGGAAAAGGTTACCAGGATGAAAGAGTACTGTGAAATAAATAACAC
>CAYWEQ010000178.1:0-3497 GCA_964457185.1 uncultured Rikenellaceae bacterium | reverse complement strand
ACATTCTGGGATGTAAAAACGAGCCGCGATGATAAGGGATGGTATGTAGAAATGCGAATACCTTTCTCGAGCCTTAAGTTTAAACCGGAAAATGACATATCTACAATGGGCCTCCTCATCACAAGAAATATAAGTGCTAACAACGAAACTGATACCTATCCGGCTATCGATCCCAGATATGGATTTATGGCAACCAATAAACCTTCTCTTGCAGCGTCAATCCGGTTTCATGGTGCCAGGCCGGAGAGACCAGTTTATATTTCACCATATGCAATTACCGGATTTTCAAGAGACTGGCTGATCAATGAGACTGAAGATGCATATTTAAAAGAAGATGATAAACATTTAAATGCAGGACTTGATATAAAGTACAACATCAACAGCAATCTCACCCTCGATCTTACGGCAAATACCGATTTCGCGCAGGTAGAAGCTGATGACCAGCAGGTCAACCTGACAAGGTACTCTTTGTTCTTCCCGGAAAAGCGAATGTTTTTCCAGGAGCGCTCCAGCCTTTTCAGTTTCGGCCTCGGAGGTCATAATGATAACCTTTTTTACAGCAGGAATATAGGTATTTCCAGAGGCAATCCGGTAAGGATCTACGGAGGAGCAAGACTGGTGGGCAGGATAGGTAAATGGGACATGGGATTCATTGATATGCAGACAGAAGAATATGAAGAAAATCCTTCAGAGAATTTTGGAGTACTGCGAATGAGGAGACAGGTAATAAATGAGAATACCTATATCGGAGGGATCGTAACCTCAAGGCTGGGAATGAACGGCGATCAGAATTATGCCTACGGACTTGACGGGATATTCAGGCTCTTTGGTGATGATTACCTGAATGTAAAATGGGCGCAGACATATGACAGCAAGATCGGCAACAAGATGACATCCCTTGATCCGGCATTCATGATGATCAACTGGGAACGGCGTTCCGAAGAGGGTTTTGCATATAATTTCAATTATACATATTCAGGCGAACAATTCAATCCGGGTATAGGCTTTGTAATGAGAGGAGGCGTTCAGGGATTCAATTCCCAGCTGCTCTATGGATGGATCCCCGGCGAAAATTCACCATTTTTCAATTACAGCGTATTTGTGAGGGCAGAACGCTATACACGGCTTGGAGATGGTTTCCTTGAAGGAATGACAGTTGAACCGGGTTTCGAGATAAATACCAAGAAGAGCATTCATGCTGAGATAGGCCTTGAATACCAGAAAGAAGGCGTTATGGAAGATTTCCCTCTGTCAGATAGTATTTTCATTAAGCAGGGAGATTACAGTTTTACAGGTCTTCAGATGATGATTGGCACTTCTGAGGCAAAAATGATATCAGTGAGAGGTGATATAAATGCCGGGCAATTTTATGATGGCCGGAGGTTTGGTATGAGACCGGAAATGAATTTTAACCTTTCATCCAGCATTATGCTCTCTGCAGGGTATGAATTCAATGCATTGAGATTCCCTGACAGAATAACAAATAATTCTCTGAATATACATTCTGTTAATGCCAGAGCTTTGTATATGTTCAGCACAAAGCTGTCAGCCACTCTTCTTGTACAGTACGTCAACACTGAGGATGAGATGATAACCAATTTCAGGTTAAGATATAATCCGCGCGAAGGGAATGATTTTTACCTTGTTTTGAACGAATTCAGAGCTTTTTCAGGGAAAAATGAAACTCCTGCGCTCCCTCCTTTTTTCAACAGGATTGTAATGGTTAAATACACTCATACTTTTGTATTATAATTACCTGCGAAATCAATTTAAGCCAAATGATTAAGGTTTTTTATATCTTTTACTCCCTTTTATTATTCTTATGACAAAAGTAAAACTCTGGCATACAGGAATATGGTTCTCTATTTTTGTGATAAATCTCGCTCTTATGACAAGGGGTGAGATACGTGAAGGAGCACTTTTTGAGCTGTTCTGTGTAATGCTGTATGCTGCAGTTTTTTACATAAACACTCTTTTCTTATTTCCTGAATATTACGAAACGAGTAAATTCAGATACTGGCTTTACGGCATCCTGGTAATTGCTTTAACCCTCCTTCTTGTTGAGATTATAAGTGAGCTGGTATTTGGATCACATCACCATCGCAGGAATGACATGATTGAGACTCTTCTCACTTTCCGGCAGGCACTCTGGATAATTCTTGTCTTTATTATAGGAACACTTCTTTCAATACAGGAACAGCTTACCAGGCAAATAATAAACAAGGAAAAACTTTTAGAAGAGAAGCTGCAAACCGAATTGCAGCTTCTCAAAGCCCAGATAAATCCGCATTTCCTCTTTAATGCCCTGAATAACATCTATTCACTTGCTTACATGAAATCGGACAGGGCGCCTGAAAGTGTACTTAAATTGTCTGAAATGCTGAGATATGTAACGGATGACTGCAGCAAAGATAAAGTGTCACTGCAGGGTGAAATTGACTACATCAGAAACTACATTGACTTTAATAAAATGAAATATCCCGGGGAAAGAAATATAACTTTTAAGTTTCCTGATACATTTTCGGATATATTAATTGCTCCCATGATATTTATCCCTTTGATCGAAAACTGCTTCAAATACAGCAGAATAGAAGAGGATACTTCCGGTTTCATAAGTATTTCAATCACAGAAATCGATAGTAAAGTTATCTTCAATGCCCGAAATTCAATTTTTGCTGATCGCCCGATATTAAAGGGATCTGGTAAAGGGATAGACAACGTAAAGCAGAGGCTGGAAATCATTTATCCCGGGAAACATAAATTAGCCACGACCGGGACAGATAATACATACAGTATAGAATTACAGATTGATGTGATATGATTTTCAATTGTGCTGTAATTGATGATGAATTCCTGGCACGCCAGTATCTTAAGGACTACATCGCCAGGGTGCCATTTCTGAATCTGGCAGGAGATTATGATTCCCCTTTGCTTATACTTGAAGAACTTAAAGAAGGGAAGCTTGATCTTCTCTTCCTTGATATACAGATGCCTGATATTTCGGGTATTGATTTTCTGAAATCAATCAATCCTCAGCCATACATAATATTCACTACAGCTTACCGTGAATTTGCACTTGAAGGTTATGAGCACAACACGGTTGATTACCTGTTAAAGCCTTTCTCTTTTGAGCGGTTCCTTAAGGCTGTTAACAAAGTTGCTGATATGGCATCAGGAAAAGTACCGAGACCTCATGAAAAACAGAAAACAGAGACAGATTATCTGACTATCAGGGCTGACAGGAAACTCTACAAGATCAATTATAACGATATCATCTTCATTGAAGGTCAGAAAGCATATGTTACTTTCCATACAAGGGATAAAAAGATTACAGCGCTCGCTTCAATGAAGGAACTTGAAGATTCATTGCCTCCATCTATGTTTGCCAGAATACATAAATCTTTTATTGTAGCAGTCAGGCTAATAGAATCTCTTGAAGGAAACCTTATAGGAATCTCCGGCAAAAAGCTCCCTGTGGGAAGAAACTACAGGGAGAA
>CAYWEQ010000177.1:0-3500 GCA_964457185.1 uncultured Rikenellaceae bacterium | reverse complement strand
GTCTCATGGGTTTTCAATCCCGGTATTGACAATCCGCATTTTCCCTGCAGCCTTACCGTGTCTGTAAAGGGAATCCCTGTTGCTCCGGCGCCAAATCTTCCGGGATTGATGCCAAGGATCAGATGCCTCGGTTTGTCGTCACTGTAATATTTCCGGTAAAATTGCGAAACTGTTGAAAGCACTTTCTCGTTTTTCCTGAACGGATTCATTATTGAAATCCCTTCAGGTAGCGACCCTGTAAAATCAAGATCATTGCAGAAAGAGATTATCCTGTCCGCAAAGGAGCTCATCAGGGTTTAATTCTTCACGCAACGGACAGAATACTTGTTGATCTTTTCCGAACCATGGATATCCGGCATGTCGCTTTTTCTTGAGATGTCGACCACCGGGTGGTTGTTGAGAACAAGGTAGGAGAAGTATTCCGCTTCATTCTCGCTGTATTCTGTTGAAGTCCAGAAATAAGCGCTTTCGTCCATTTCAGTGAATGTCCCTTCATAATCCTGCATTCCGCCAAGCTTGATATCAAAAGACACCGGGCCGGATCCTGTTTTCTCCCAGGTTTCATTGACATCAAAATGATTTACCAGAGCCTGAAACTCAGCTCCGGAAGGCAGATGCCAGCCGTTTGGACAAGCTTTTACCGCTGTTTTCCAATCGTACAATACCCCGTAAGAAGGAACATTATCGAGGTCATTGTCAAAGTAGTATGCATCGTTCCCCGGAACAATGTACTTAAGATTTTCCGCCATCCAGATTGAACCGTCAACAGCAAGAGTCCTGTACGAGTTACCATCACGCTGATCAGTAAATTTATCCTGTGCTGAAAGGTTCAGATAAGAAAATACTACAATAAGGACCACTATTATTTTTTTCATTTTAACACTTCCTTTTTAAAATTTTATTGATAAATCAATGGTATATAAGTCTTTATATCCGAATTACTAGCCGGATATATTAATCCGCAAAATTAAACTACATCTGAGACAATAACGTTTAAAAATGTAAAATGTTTTCAACGCTGTATTTTAATTTTTAACATCCGGGGAACGGATTCATTTTAATAAATGAGTAACTTTGGGCGCTTTAACAGAAGGATTTCATTATTATGGCGGGAAATAACCTGGTAAAACCCTATGGCGAAAAGCAGATGGCTTTTGATAAAAGGTATCTTGAGATGGCTCTTATCTGGGCTCAGAACTCATATTGCATCAGAAGGCAGGTGGGAGCTCTCATTGTGAAGGGCAAGATGATAATCTCCGATGGATATAACGGAACTCCTGCCGGGTTTGAAAATGTCTGTGAAGATGAAAACAATGTCACAAAGCCGTACGTTCTTCATGCCGAGGCAAATGCCATAACAAAAGTCGCTAAATCTAACAATTCAAGCGAAGACTCCACGCTTTACGTGACTACGTCACCATGCATGGAATGCGCCAAGCTTATAATCCAGTCCGGAATTAAAAGAGTAGTCTATTGCAACAGGTATCGCATTATCGACGGACTTGACCTTCTCAAACGCGCCGGAATAGAGCTGGTATACATTGACCCCGAAAATGACATTTATGAACAACAATAATTCCAGAAGGAGTATTTTTCTTCCGCTGATGCTGGCCGGCACGCTGGCTGCAGGCATTGCTATAGGCATATATCTTCCCGGGAAAGACAGCTCTGCCCAAAAATCAAGCATAAGGATAAAAAGCGATAAAATAAGCAATATCCTGAATGTAATAGAATCGAGTTATGTCGACACGGTGAACCGCAAAGAGTTGGTCGAGTCAGCAATTCCGGCAATACTTAGAAAGCTGGATCCCCATTCGGTATATATTCCGGCTAAAGATCTCGCCCGCGCCAATGAACCTCTCAAGGGCAACTTTGAAGGTATCGGCATATCATTCAACATGCTTATTGACACAATTCTTGTAATAAGCACAATTCCCGGCGGCCCTTCAGAAAAAATCGGGCTGCTGGCAGGTGACAAAATATTGTATGTAAATGATTCCCTGGTTGCCGGAAAAGGCATAAACGATGAAAGTGTGATGGGTATGCTGAAGGGTCCGAGGGGCACTGTGGTCAGAGTAAGGGTCCTGCGAAAAGGGTATAACGATCTTCTGTCATTCAGCATTACACGTGACAAGATACCTATTTACAGCGTTGACGTCGCGTATATGACAAACAAGAACACAGGCTTTATCCGCATCAACAATTTTGCTGTTACAACTCACGAGGAATTCATGAACGGTCTGAGGGAGCTCAAAAACATGGGAATGACAAAGCTTATAATTGATCTTCGCGGAAACTCGGGAGGTGTCATGGAGGCTGCGGTGCAGATAGCAAACCAGTTTCTTAAACAGGATCAGCTGATAGTTTATACGCAGGGACGTAAACAACCTCGTGCAGAAGCACGGGCAACCGGAAACGGTGAGTTTGAAACAGGCGACCTGGTTATACTCATTGATGAATGGAGCGCGTCAGCCAGCGAGATCCTGGCAGGAGCTATCCAGGATAACGACCGAGGTACAATAATAGGAAGAAGATCATTCGGAAAAGGGCTTGTCCAGGAGCCTATATTATTTGCCGACGGATCAGGCATGAGACTGACAATAGCACGTTATTACACTCCAACCGGCCGGTCAATCCAAAAACCATATAATAACGGATTCGATGAATATTTCCAGGATCTGAATATCAGGTATGACCGGGGTGAGTTTGAAGTTTCCGACAGCATCCATTTTGCCGATTCTCTCAAATTCATAACTCCGGGTGGAAGAATAGTGTTTGGCGGAGGCGGTATTATGCCCGACAGGTTCGTTCCGGTCGATACCACGGGTATATCTCCTTTTTTTGTGAAAGTGAGACCGCTTATCTACCAGTTTTCACTGAAATACACCGAAAACCACAGGGAGACCCTGAAAAGATTCACAGAATCCGGAGAGCTTGAAAAGTATCTTGACAAACAACAGCTCCTTGACCAGTTTTCTGATTTCGTGTCGAAAAACGGGATTAAACCTGATCCCGAAGGAATAAGAATCTCTGAAAAGCTCATATATACCCAGCTTAAAGCTTATATTGCCAGGAATATACTGGACAACAAAGGATTCTATCCTATCTGGGAACAGATCGATACGACGCTGAGGTATGCGATTGAGTATCTGGATCAGTAATCTTTAACTTCATATAATTTTCTCAACAAATACTGTTAAAATATTTACAGATTTCTCTTCCTCCTCTACAAATCCTAAATGCCCTGAATTCTCAAGGATTACCAATTCAGCATTTGCGGGCAGCCTGACTTTTGTCTGTGCCATTTCGCAGTTGATATAATTATCCATTGCTCCGAGGATCCACAAACATGGCACTATCCCTGACTCCATTACTGTCAGCCGGGAAGGTCTTGCCATCATGCCCTTGAGAACTGCAATTATTCCCTCGCCGGGAATTGAAGAGGCAATTTCTTTTGACCTCTCAAGCTCTGCTGAAAACTTCAGAAGATTATCTGTGGC
>CAYWEQ010000176.1:0-3527 GCA_964457185.1 uncultured Rikenellaceae bacterium | reverse complement strand
TTGTAATTCATATCAGGCAATAGATGTGGTTAGACTTATTAAAGAAATACTTTAAATTAATTCTTGATTTACTCCCCTTATGGATTGGAGATTGTTGTGGTCAGCATTTAAATCCCTGAAGGTGTACCTCATTCTTTTTGCCATAGAAAGCGAACAGGCAGCCATTAAAATCAATTTACCAATTGTGATCCCGTCAGTATTGTCCGTAAAAAATTTATCTCTGTTCAGCGATAAAAGCCTGTTTAATCTGTGATTTACCAGGCGTTTGAGAGAGAAGCTTCTAAAATAAATATTAGTTAATTGTCTGTAAAACTCTTTAGGCTCAAGCCTGGTCGGAAGAACTGAATGAGCAAAATCAAAAAAATCAAAATTTGTCAGTTCAAACAGATCAGATGTCTCTTCGTACAATTCAGTGCCCGGAAGTGGTGTTAAAACGGGGAATGCCGGTCTGAACAGATTATTCCTGTATATATATTCAAACAATTGATTAAAATTCTCTTCGGTATAATCAGGCCTGATTATAAAAAGTGCAATAATGTGAATATCCAGTTCTTTGAGGATACGGATAGCCCGGGTGTTTATTTCAACAGATATTCTTTTATTATAATACTCCAGATCTTCATCCCGGAATGATTCCAGCCCGATCGAAATAAACTGGAGTCCTGCTGCTTTCATATCCTCAAACAGATCCCTGTTACTGACAATGGTATCTGCACGGGCATACATCTGAAATCTTTTCCTGATGTTATTTTTCTTTATCAGCTCACTCAGCCTCCACATCCTTGCGATGTCATTAAAAGTATTATCATCCGAAAAGTAAACGATATCAGTCTCTTCAGGCAGACTCTTCAGTTCTTCTATAATTGATTCCGGTTCCCTTACAGTATATTTTCCATCCATCAGTTTCCAGCAGGCACAAAAATTACAGCGGAACGGACATCCTCTGCTGGTCATAATGAGCATTATTTTATTTCTTAAAGGATCATGGTAATGCTTCTGATACTTTCTGGTCAGGTTCCTGTCAGGCAGGGGCAGGCTATTGAGATCAGGTACAGATGTTACTTTTTTTGTAAAGAAAACACTCTCTTTATCAATTATGCCAATATTTGGAATATCCTTTAACCTGTCAGGATTATCAACGGCTTTTACGTATTGGGGGAAAGTAGAATCAGCATACCCGATGAATACTGCATCAACATAAGGCAGTACAAAATCGTCAGGCGAAAAAGTAGCATGTGATCCTCCTACAACTGTTTTTATTGTACTATCAGATTCTCTGACCTGCTTAAGTATCGTTACAACAGTATTATAATCACAAGTATAAGCAGTTATTCCAACAAGATCAGGTTTGAAATTTATCAATTCCCGCTTCAGGTTTCTGTCAATCCGCATATCCAGGATCCTGACATCTGAATCCTTCACTGAAGCAGCCAGGTATTCCAGCTCTAGTGGTTCATATAAAGAAACTGTTAAAAGGTTGGGATTCAGTGGAGGCTTTATCAGGAGTATTTTCATCTGATGATCCTTTTCAAAACCTCATATCTTCCCCATTCGTGTTTTACTCTTTTCATAAGTATTTTAAAACGTTCCTCACCACGGATGTTCTCAAGGAAAGGATCGTATTCATTGAGGAAGGGATAATTTATAAATCCGTGGTCCACTGCATTTTCAAGCCATTCCAGGGATTTTTCCTTTTCATCAAGATAGGAATAGAAAGCTGCGATATTATATGAGTTTTGAGGATTTGTTTTGTGTGTTTTTATGAAATCCGGAGTCAGCAATGAATTAAGATTATCCTTATCTCTTTTAATTACGTACTTCAGGAACATTGTCAGTTGAGTCCAGGTGTCCCTGCCTGGTTCTTTAACGGATTCGCATATGAATTCATAAGCTTCACCGGCACGATCGTTATAAACGAGAATAAGGGCTTTCCAGAACTGGTTCATGCCGCTTTCAGGAGTTAAATTATATGCGGCAAGAAGCGGATCAAGCGCAAGATGGAATTTCCCGCCAAAAAAGTAATTTCTCCCTGCAAATGAATCATTCAGGGGATTGAGAGGATCTATTTTTATACATCTGCTGATTAATGATTTCGCGGCTTCATTAGCGCCAAAAATACTGTATCCCAGTGCTACCCAGATCATTATTTCGGGGTCTTCGGGCTTGCCAGCAAGAGCACGGGTTGCATGATCCATAGCCTTGCTGAGGTTGCCGTATAAAGCGTATATGCATCCCATCACGAAATGAGCCTTTGCCAGTTCAGGATCGAGGTTAAAAGCTTTCTGTGCATACTCTTCTGCTTTTTTGATATTCTTTTCCTGATCTATCCCTGCATTAACATACTGGAAATAAGCAAAAGCCATCCCGGCATATATAACGGCATTTTCACCTGCAATGTCCAGTCCCTTTTGAAGCAGGTTTAGTCCATAGTCTATTCTTTCCTTTCTGTATGATATGATTCCCGAGTAGGCTCTTTTATAGCAATCATAAGCAAAAACGTTATCTATCGGTCTTTCATGAATTTTTTCCCTTTCCCTGGAGCTTAATTTGATTTTGAGAGCATTTACAATCGATTGCGATACCTTTTCCTGAATATCAAATACATCTTCAAGTGTGCCTGTATATTTATCAGCCCAGATATGGGAATCGTTTACTGAATCAATAAGCTGTGCTGTGATACGCAGGTTGTTTGATGCTTTCCTTACACTGCCTTCCAGGACATACCGTACATTAACCTTTTCTGCTATTTCTTTTATGGTGCTTCTGCTTCCCCTGAATGTCATGGCCGAGCTGCGGGATATAACCAGCAGGTCCGGAATATGCGAAAGGTCTGAAATAACTTCATCAGTAAGCCCTTCACTAAAGTATTCCTGATCAGGATCCGGACTTATATTCTCAAATGGGAGGACGATGATTGATTTTTCCTGTGTATATGTTTTTTCAACTGCTGGCATACCTTCTGCAGGAAGATTCCCATAATCCCCTGGCTCAGTCCTCATTCCTGAAATGATATCTTCTATGGCATTGGCAATCCTGTTCATCTGGTTAAGGTACTTTGTACCGTTAAGATTTTTCTTTTCATTATCCAGGCGTGTCAGCGGTCTGTTGACTCCGGGTTCCTTATAGATAAATTCCACGCCTCTGAGCACTCCTCCGAGAACCGACTCACATAATCTGAAATCTGCATTATCGAGATCATGAATATACACAGGCAGGACTCTGTTTGCTACATTGCCATCGTGTAACCTGATCTTTAGTCCGAACTGGTCACGGGAAGCCAGTTCCACAAATGCCTTGAACTCATGTTCCAATGCAAAGGATTTGGGATCACAGTAGGTACGGGAAACGATGGGAATAAAAACCAGGCATTTCAGTTTCTCATTGAGCGAGGCAGTTACATCATGTGTTTCCAGGAGCCCGTCATGGGGATTAACATCGAAATATACGCTGATCTCCTCCTTGAAAGTCTTGTCAAGTTCAATTTTCAGAGCTTCAATGAATTCGCTCACCCACCTGTCTCCCTTGTT
>CAYWEQ010000175.1:0-3557 GCA_964457185.1 uncultured Rikenellaceae bacterium | reverse complement strand
TCTTCAAGGATCTGGTATAAAAAGTAAATCAGGGCCTCGGCCCTGATTTACTACTTTACTACTACCCTAAACCTAAATCCATGAAAAAAATTCTAGTAACCTTCTGTTACTGCTCTTTATTATTTAAACGTATCAAGAGCTTCAAATGTTTCACAAAAACCGGTATATTTTGAAACGAAACCGGTTAATTTTGACGAACTGACTCTTTTTCTACACCAAGGACATCTTTGAATGCTTTAATGAAGGTTTCTTTGGGTAATGCACCCATAGCCATCTGAGGCTGACCTGTTACCGGAATAAAAAGAAAAGAAGGAATACTTCTTATTCCAAATGCAGCTGCAAGTTCCTGTTCTTCCTCGGTATTTACCTTGTATACATCCAGTTTTCCCTGGTAATCCTTCGCTAGTTCCTCAAGAACAGGAGCTACAATTTTACAAGGACCACACCAGTCAGCATAGAAATCAATCATACAAGGCTTTTCTCCTTCAAATTTCCATTCTTTATTCTTCTCATAATTGAATACCTTATTCAAAAATGTCTCTTTTGTCAAATGTTCTATCATATTGGTTTTTTTAAAATTAACACCTGAAAACGATAATTGTTTGACTTACAGCAACCATTGTGCCACAGATCCCTAAAGCTTACAATTTACAAAAAATTACATATTAATTGTAACTTTGTCATGACCTGGAAACAAATTGTCATATCTAGATATGAACATATGTCTGAATGACATAATATTTGAGACTCTTTCGGAGGTGGTTACAACCGGGAAAGTCAGGGCTTTTGTGATCGGAGGCTGGGTAAGGGATTGTCTTCTCAAAAGGGAACACCCTGAAAAAGATATCGATATTGTAGTTATAGGGAATGGGATTGATATAGCAAGAAAAGCAGCACGGAGAATAGACCCGAAGATCAGGGTAAGCATATTCAGGAACTTCGGGACTGCAATGTTCCGGTGGAAAGATTACGATATTGAATTCGTTGGCGCCAGGAAAGAATCCTATAAAAGAGGATCACGAAAGCCGGTTGTTGAAGGAGGAACTCTTGAAGACGATCAGAAAAGGAGGGATTTCACAATAAATGCTCTTGCAATAAGCCTCAACAGAGAGACTTATGGAGAGCTCCTTGATCCTTTTAACGGTATTGATGATCTGAAGAAAAAAATAATCCGTACGCCTCTTGATCCTGTCAGGACATTTTCAGATGATCCGTTAAGGATGATGCGGGCGATACGGTTTGCATCACAGCTCAATTTCACGATCGATAAAAACACCTTTGCCTCAATTTCTGAAAACGCTGAAAGGATAAGGATCGTTTCCCCGGAAAGGATAGCGACCGAGCTGAATAAAATAATAATGTGCGGCCAGCCTTCAACGGGTTTTATTCTGCTTGAAAGATCAGGCTTGCTAAGTATCATTTTCCCTGAACTTGATAATCTCAAGGGAGTTGAAAAGAAGGAAGGGCAGGCTCATAAGGATAATTTTCATCATTCTGTAAAAGTACTTGATAACATTGCCGGGAGAACTGATAACCTATGGCTCAGGTGGGCAGCTCTTCTTCATGATGTTGCCAAACCGGTTACGAAGAAGTACTTTCCTGATACAGGCTGGTCATTTCACGGGCATGAATATATCGGATCAAAAATGATCCCTGATATCTTCAGGAGCCTCAAGCTGCCACTGAATGAGAAGATGAAATATGTCCAGAAGCTTGTAGACCTCCATCTCAGGCCAATAGTCTTATCACAGGATGAAGTCACCGATTCGGCGGTGAGGAGACTGCTTTTTGAAGCTGGTGATGATATTGACGATCTGATGCTGCTCTGCGAGGCTGATATAACATCAAAGAATGAGGCAAAAAAAAGCAGGCATCTGGAGAATTTCAGATATGTTAGGAAAAAGCTCAGGGAAATTGAAGAGAAAGATGCATTAAGAAACTTTCAGCCGCCGATTGACGGAGGCGAGATCATAAAGACCTTCGGTATTAAACCGGGAAAGGAGGTCGGGATAATCAAGAACGCAATAAGGGACGCAATACTTGACGGGATAATCCCAAATGAGAAGAAAGCTGCCCGGAAAATAATGATACAAAAGGGTAAAGAGATCGGACTGACTCCCCGCAGAAGTCCCAGGTCATCTTGACTTAAGATCGATTAAAACAGGAAGATGGTCACTGTATCCTCCCTGGTACCTGTATCCTGAGTATGTCGAATAAGGAGTGAGCCCCGGGTATTTCAAATCTTTCACAAGAAGAAAATCAGGACTGAAGACTTCAACAGATCCGGGATCAGTGTAAACACCTTGCCTGCAATTGATAAGCATATCCGACACAATTACCTGGTCAATCATTTCCCATGTTCCCATGTAACGGTATGTGCCTGATCTGTCAGGCAGGTACTCTGAAAGGTTAACCATTGAAATATTGTCTTTCGAATTCCTTGTCAGAATACCTGTTACCTGATCATCAGGCGTGGCGTTAAAGTCTCCCATGACTATTATCTTCGCAACTGTATGTACTGCAGCTATAGAATCAATCCTGTTTCTGACTGTTTCAGCAATCTTTATACGATGGGCCTCTCCTGCAAGCACTCCTCCCCTTCTTGACGGCCAGTGGTTCACAAAAAGATTAATGGTATCCATGCGGATCATGAACCTGGCATAAAGAACATTCCTGGTTTTAAATTCTTCATCAGCCAGTCCTGATGGCTTAAAATAATGATAATCAATTAATTCTGCAATATCTTTCCTGTAAATGAGACAAACATCAATACCTCTTGCATCAGGAGAGTCCTCATGGATAATTTCATACCTGTATTTCGATAAATATGTCCCTTGTATAAGATCCTCAAGAACTTTTCTGTTTTCAATCTCACAGAATGAAATGACAGCAGGAGGCTCCCATTCCCCTGCTGCCATAATCGTCTTGTAAACTGAATTGATTTTCCTGTTATATCTCTGATAAGTCCATCTTCTCAGTCCTCCAGGGAGGAATTCATTATCGTCAGTGAGAGAATCGTCATATATATCAAAAAAATTCTCGACATTATAAAACATGATCCTGACAGGAGGATCACCTTCCTGAAGATATCCCCTGACAGAAAGCAATAACAGTAACGAAAGGGTACCGGTTATTCTGGCAGCGATACCTTCTGACATATTAGGTAATAAACAAAAGTATCAATACGCATTGATCCAGCGGTATCTCCTGGCGCTTTCGCCAAACTTAACCGCGACGGTCAGCTCATGTGTTCCAAAGCTTTGTTTTCTGATATCAGTTAAAGTGAAATCGGTGGCATAGGCAAAATAAAACCTGTCGTACTTCAATCCCATCATAAGCACGATCGCGTCACCTGTCCTCCAGGATAATCCTGCCCAGTAGTCTTCTTTATAATAAATCCTGGTTGTAAGGTCCATCTGCAGGGACTTGAAGAGCATATCAGATGATTTGATCAATGCTGATGGCTCCAGTGTCCAGTCAGGAGCAAGAGTGAATTTGATTCCTCCGGTAAGAAAATAATGCCCCAGTTCCGTTCTGCCCGTTTCAGTTGTATCTGC
>CAYWEQ010000174.1:0-3579 GCA_964457185.1 uncultured Rikenellaceae bacterium | reverse complement strand
GCTAAACCTTCTGCCCCGGGCAGCATTGGTGCGATCATAGCATAGGTTCTTATTCCGGCCTTATGTAATTCATCAAGTGCCATAATCCTATCCTTTATTGGAGGTGCGTCCGGTTCAAATAGTTTCCTGATACTATCGTCAGCTGTCGTAACACTAAGACCAACTTCAAAGTCTCTTCCTGCCTTGAGGATATCTATGTCCCGCAGAACCAGAGGTGATCGTGTTTGAACTACAACCGGCCAGTTATTTTGTGCCAGTATCTCCAGGCATTGGCGTGTAAGTAGATACTTTGCCTCCAGCGGCTGATAGGGATCACATACCCCGCTTATCCAGACCTTTCCTGGTTTTTTCTTAGTAATTTCCCGTCTTAATAAATCAGGGGCATTGATCTTGACATCAACAAACTGTCCCCAGGCTTCCCGGTGCCCTGTAAATCTTTTCATGAAACGAGCGTAGCAGTACGAGCAATTATGCTGACAACCCCTGTAAGGATTAATAACATAGCAATAAACCCTGGATACGGACAGAATAGTTTTCGACTCTATTTGTTTTATAATCATGATAATAAATATTATTAATAAATGTCTTTGTCTTTGGATTACTTACGGTCAAAAAAAATATTTTTACCTGATATGCTTATTGGTATCCCTATCCATGATACCGGTTCATCAGTGTAGCTCATTTCTGTAGCAGCTTTCCCAATAGAGTACATTATGCGATTATCTACTCTGTCATCAGCTGCAATAGATACTGCAGAACCCATAGCAATTCCTAAATCTATCATATTAAAAGCACATCTGCCGCCTGCTTCTTCACACTTTTCACAGCTTTCAAAACCACAATAAGAGCAAAACTTGAGTCCATTATAAGAACGTTTTACACCTATAAGCACTACAGCCTGGGCGGAACGAAGATTTCCGGCATGCTGGATGAACCGGGAGAAAAAAAGGGTTTCTTCCTTAAATTCGCGTTTGGCTATCTCATCCATTTTATCAGCCAGGGCATCTTTTTCAGTACCTGTAAGTACAAGGGTAGTTATCCTGTCAACCCCCCGGGTCTTAGGTGCAGTACGCGCCGCAGCACACATCCGGCTGGCTGTATCCATAATCACTTTTTCTTCCATCTGTTTTTCAGAATATATCATTGTTACTCTCTCCTTTGCGGATTAAAATTGATAAACAATTCAGTTATATAAGAATTCGTATTTTCAATCTTGCGAAAGATAATCGCCATTCTCAAACTGACTGTAATAAAGGTTTGCGTAGAAGCCGTTCTTTTCAAGAAGCTCTTCATGATTTCCCTGCTCCACTATATCACCGTTATTCATCACAAGTATAAGATCGGCATTTCGGATAGTACTCAGTCTGTGTGCAATTATAAAACTTGTCCGGTTCTTCATAAGATTATCCATCGCATTCTGGATGAGAATCTCTGTACGTGTGTCCACCGAGCTTGTAGCTTCATCAAGTATCAGTATTTTTGGGTCTGCAAGTATTGCCCTGGCTATAGTTATAAGCTGCTTCTGTCCCTGGGAAATATTTGAAGTCTCTTCATTGAGTTCATGGTTATAACCTTTTGGCAATGTATGGATAAAATGATCTACATAAGCAATTTTAGCGCTTTCAATAACTTCCTCGTCTTTAGCATCCCGCCTGCCGTATCTAATGTTATCCATTATGGTCGCGTTGTACAGCCAGGTGTCCTGAAGGACCATTCCAAATATAGACCTCAGCTCCTTTCTGGTAAAATTCTTTATATTGTTTCCGTCTATATATATGCCGCCGCTGTTGACATCATAAAAACGCATTAAAAGTTTAACCATTGTTGTCTTTCCGGCACCTGTAGGGCCAACTATTGCTATTTTCTGTCCGGGTTTGATTTCAGCTGAAAAACCTTTGATGATAGCCTGGTCCGGTTTATATCCAAAATGTACATCATCAAACTTTACACTCCCGGAGATGCTAGCCGGTTTTACAGGATTTTTTATATCGGGTGACTCTTCCTCTTCTCCCAGGAATTCAAAGACTCTTTCTGCAGATGCTGCTGTCTGCTGAAGGACATTAGAAATATTTGCCATCTGTGAAATTGGCTGTAAAAAAGTCCTTACATACAGAATGAATGCCAGGATATCTCCCACTGACATCTTTCCCTGAACGGCAAACCATCCTCCTAAAACTGATATTGCAACATAACCCAGGTTCCCTACAAAAAATGATATGGGCATCATCAATCCTGACAGGAATTGTGATTTCCATGCTGCGCCATAAAGAATATTATTGAAACCGTTAAACTTTTCGGTGCTCTTCTTTTCACCATTAAATGCTTTCATTACATTATGGCCACCAAACATTTCCTCGACATGGCCATTTACATGACCTAAATAAACCTGCTGCTCCATAAAATATTTTTGTGAGCGTCTTACAACGATTAATATCAATCCAAGTGAAAGCGGGATTATAAAAACAGATACCAGTGTCATTATCCTGCTTATTGTAAGCATCATTATAAGTATTCCAATAATAGTGGTGACCGAGGTTATTATTTGCGTAAGACTCTGGTTTAATGTTTGATTTATGGCATCGACATCGTTGGTTACCCGTGAAAGGATCTCGCCCTGACTGGTATTATCAAAATATTTAAGGGGCATCCTGTTTACTTTTTTAGATATGTCCCTTCTGAAACGGTAAGTGATTTTCATTGAGACGCTGGACATTATCCATCCCTGGATATATGAGAACAGGGAAGAAGCTACGTACAGACCCAGGGATAAGAGGATTATGTTACCGATATATTTAAAATCGATACCACTACCGGTTCCTGATATGGTTCCTATCATTCCCTCGAAAAGTTTTGTTGTAGCTTGACCTATTATTTTAGGTCCTGCTATAGCAAAAATAGTAGATGCTACAGCAAAAATCATTACTATCAGTACCTGTTTTTTAAACTGTCCAATATACTCAGTAAATTTTTTTAAAGTCCCTTTAAAATCACGTGGTTTCTCGCCCTGCATCTGTATACCGCCACCGGGTGGTCCAAAAGCCACGTGACCTCCGCCTCCCGGGCGTCTCCCGCTGCTTCCGAAACCTCCAAAAACCATCGGTCCCGGTGTTTTTCCCTGTGTGCTTTTTCCTCTATCGCTCATGAGAGTTCCTCCTTTTTAAGCTGCGAAAGAGCGATTTCTCTATAAGTATCAGAACTCTCCATCAGTTCTCTGTGTGTCCCTTTTCCGACTACCTTGCCTTCATCGAGTACGATGATCTGTTCCGCGTTCATAACGGTACCTACGCGCTGTGTAATGATAAAAAGCGTGCTTTTTGCTGAATATATCTTAAGAGCTTTCCTGAGTGTTTTTTCAGTTTTAAAATCGAGCGCAGAGAAACAGTCATCAAGTATGAGTATTTCAGGATCCTTGACCAGTGCACGGGCTATAGAAAGTCTCTGCTTCTGGCCTCCTGACACATTTTTTCCGCTCTGGGATATCTCTGTACCAAAACCTTCCGGTTTCTCACTTATAAAATCAGCCGCCTGGGCTACTTTTACAACTTCCTTTAATTTCTTTTCACTTGTATTTTCATCTGC
>CAYWEQ010000173.1:0-3580 GCA_964457185.1 uncultured Rikenellaceae bacterium | reverse complement strand
CAGCGTTCATGAAAATTATAATCACCGAAACAATAATACATACTGTGAGTACCAGATTTATCATCCCTAAAACCACCGTTGCAGCATCATTTAACTGCGGAATATAGATATTCTTTATGTTCAGGATTGCTGCCGTCATGGTTGTTATGCCGACAAACGTCATTGGCAGAATGGTTACCCAGGCATATTTAGCCCTTCCCCGGTTTATGATGAATGATGTGCCTATAGCAAGAGCAATAGTTGCGAGCAGCTGATTGGCGGCACCGAACATAGGCCATATTGTGGATACTGTCCCTGTATAGATAAAATACGCCCAGGCAAATACGATCAGGCCGCTTGTGATCAGGTTCCCGGGCAGCCAGTCGGTCTTTCGGAAAGGTTTATATACTTTGCCGATTGCTTCCTGCAGCAAAAACCTTCCGATCCTGGTTCCGGCATCAATTGTTGTAAGGATGAACAAAGCCTCAAACATTATTGCAAAATGATACCAGTACGACATCAGGTGTTTCATACCGGGGATCGAGGAAAAAATATAGGCCATTCCCACTCCGAGAGATACAGCGCCACCGGTACGTCCGGCAATTGTTTCGCCTACACTTGCCGAGAGCTGATCGATATTTGATTCTGTAAATCCCATCTCATGAAGTTTCGGAAGTATGGCCTGCAGTTTATCGACAGGTACATTTATCTGGAAATAATCGAGTGGAAGCAGGCTTGTTGCTGCAATCAGCGCCATGATGCTTATTGCACCCTCTGTGAGCATTGACCCAACTGCAATTGGCTTGATATGTGCCTCTTTCATCACCATCTTCGGTGTAGTCCCCGAACTGACAAGTGAATGAAATCCTGAAACTGCACCACAGGCTATAGTAATGAAAAGGTAAGGGAATAATTTCCCCGGAATTATCGGCCCTCCGCCTTTTCCGTATTCAGTGAATGCCGGCATTTTTATATCCGGTGCAACAATGATCAGTCCGATGGCAAGAAGTGCGATAACCGATATTTTCATTATTGAACTAAGGTAGTCGCGCGGAGAAAGAAGAAACCATACCGGCAGAACTGATGCCAGAAATCCATAGATTGCAATAAGGATGGTAAAAGTCTTGTGGTCGAATGTAAACCATGATGCATATTGAGATCCCGGGACATACCGGCCAAGCACAACAGCAAATATCAGCATGATTACACCAAATATAGTTGCTTCAACAGTCTTGCCTTTTCGTATTTTAAACATCCATATTCCCATTATTATAGCAATAGGGATCGTTGAAGCAATGGTGAATGTCCCCCATGGACTCTCTGCAAGAGCATTGACCACAACAAGGCCCAGTCCGGCAAGAGCTATCACAATAATGAGTATTATGGCAAATGTCGTTGTAATGCCGCTTATCTTGTTTATCTCAGCCCTGGCTATTTCAGCAAGCGATTTCCCGTCATGCTGGACCGATGCAGTAAGGATCACGAAATCATGAACGGCGCCAGCCATTACCGCTCCTATAAGCATCCACAGGAATCCGGGCATAAATCCGAACTGGGCAGCAAGAACGGGACCAACAAGCGGACCGGCACCTGCAATTGCGGCAAAATGGTGCCCGAAAAGCACCCATTTGTTTATGGGATAATAATTCTGCCCGTCATACAACCTGTATGCCGGCGTCTGAGCCAGGTCATTCCTGACTGCAACTTTTGCAGCAACAAAACTGAAGTAAAACCTGTAAGCTAATGCGAAAAGGGCAATGGACCCTATCACAAAAGGCATTGCATTCATAAATGATCCTCTGCTCCGGTCATGTTAATAAGACAAAATTAACATTTCCCGACACCTGTACAATTGCGATGATAGTAAAAACCGGCTCGCCCGAAAGGTTATTATAAGTCTTTATACTTAATGGAATTACTTTTTTGTTGATTACATTTATATTGCATTTATTATCAGGACAGGAACCTGCTGTTTATTTTTTCAGTATTAATTAAAATGTAATACAATGAACGTAGAAAGGACTTTTGATCTGCTTGACAGGTACTGCAAACTGTTTAAAAAAGAAGATGCCCTGTGTGCAAAACAGAACGATGAATGGGTAAAGTACAGTTCCCGGGAGTACATTGACCATTCATATAATCTCAGCTACGGGCTTCTTGAGATGGGGCTGAAAAAAGGTGATAAGATAATTACCGTGACAAATAACCGGCCTGAATGGAATTTCGTTGATCTCGGAATGGCAATGATCGGAGTGATCCATGTTCCGGTGTTTACCTCCCTCAGTACTGATGATTATCAATATATTATCAATCACAGCGAGGCGAAGATGATTTTTATTTCAGATAAGAAACTGTTAAAAGTTGTATATCCGGCCATAGAAGCTTCCGGCACATCTGTCCGGGTATTCTCATTTGATGAAATAGAAGGAATAAAAAACTGGAAAGAGATCGTCGAGCTTGGGAAGGCCAATGACGCAAAGCACAAAGAAACCGTTAAATCAATCAGAGATTCTATCCGGCCTGATGACTTTGCCTCCCTGATCTATACTTCAGGCACAACAGGAAAGGCAAAAGGCGTAATGCTGACCCACAGGAATATGGTAAGCAACTTCATCTCAGCTGCTGATGTCTTCAGCCTGAAGCCTGAAGATAAGTATCTCAGCATCCTGCCTCTGTGCCATGTAGGAGGAAGGCTCGGAAATTACCAGACCCAGTACAGCGGGGCAAGCATTTATTATGCTGAGAATATGGGGACAATAGCTGTTAATCTGGCAGAGATCAAAGCTGATGGTTTTGATGCGGTTCCGAGGGTGCTTGAAAAATTCTACAGTGTCATAATATCAAAAGGCAACAAGCTCACGGGAATGAAGCATAAAATTTTCTTCTGGGCAGTAAACCTTGGATTGAAATACAAACCATTCGGAGAAATGGGCTGGTTCTATGAAAGAAAACTGAAAATTGCTGATAAGCTTGTATTCAGCAAGTGGCGCGAAGCTCTCGGCGGCAGTGTAAGAATTGTTGGATGCGGGGGCGCAAGCCTTCAGTCAAGGCTCGAAAGAATATTCTGGGCAGCAGGAATTAAAATAATCAATATGTACGGACTGACAGAAACATCTCCGATAATTACTATCAACAGGACTGAAAAAGGAAAGGTGAAGCTTGGCTCCGTAGGAATGACTATTGAGGGTGTTGAAGTAAAAATAGCTGAAGACGGAGAGATACTATGCAAGGGGCCCAATGTGACGCCGGGATATTACAAAGATCCTGAACTCACAAAATTGGCCTTTGACGATGAAGGCTGGTTCCATACAGGAGATATCGGGCATATTGAGGATGGTAAGTTTCTCATGGTAACCGACAGAAAAAAAGAGATCTTCAAGCTTTCAAACGGTAAATTCATAGCACCACAGGTTATTGAAAACCTATTTAAAGAGTTGCCGATTATCGACCAGATAATGGTGCTGGGGGAACATGAAAAATTTGCCAGCGCACTCATCTCACCAAATTTTAAATACTTTGATGACTGGAAGATCCTGAACAAGGTTTCATTCTCAAATAATGAGGAACTTATCAAACACCTTGAAGTCCAGTCATTTTTTTC
>CAYWEQ010000172.1:0-3626 GCA_964457185.1 uncultured Rikenellaceae bacterium | reverse complement strand
CCCATTCTGTGACTAAAGAACGTATTTTGTAAATATACGAAGAATATTTGGATTATTCAATTAAATCGACCTCAATTTCTGAATGTAACCGTCAATGTAATACTGTTTCTTCTTTGACCTGTACTGCATAATGAACCTGGGATGTTCAAGCGGTTCAATCTTCTTAAATAAATGGTATTCTTCATTAAGCTTTGTCAGAAAGCTGAAGTTTTTACCTGTGCCCAGACAGAAACAAATGTCACTTTTTATTGCAAATTCCAGCTGCCTCGTCAGTGATTCAATAATAAAACCATAAACTGCTTCAGTTAATCCGCGGCTGTCATAGTAGTTGTAATTGATAACCCTGCCTGTTTTGCTTACGGCAGTAAATCCGAGCGGACATACCGAGCTGATAAAGAAATCACTGTAGAATTTTCCGGGACCCCCGTACCGGTCAATCATTTCATACATAAATGCTGAAGAGGTCTCATGAGTCTTCAGTCCTGAAATTGATAAACCGCATTTTTCCTTCAGCCTTACTGTATCGGTAAACGGGATTCCCGTTGCACCCGCGCCAAACCTTCCGGGGTTTATTCCAAGGATCAGATTCCTTGGATTATTATCACTGTAAAACTTATGATAGAATTGTTTGGCTACAGAAAAAACTTCGGGATTATTCCTGAACGGATTCATAACGGAGATCCCTTCGGGGAGCGATCCTGAAAAATCAAGATCATCAAGGAAAGAGATTATCCTGTCCGCAAGGGAGGTCATCAGGATTCAGTTCTTCACGCAGCGGACAGAATATTTGTTCACCTTTTCCGAACCATGTATGTCCTGGCTGTCGCTTTCCCTTGAAATATCCACTATCGGATGGTTATTGAGAACGAGGTAGGAGAAATATTCAGCTTCATTCTCATTATATTCCGTTGATGTCCAGAAATATGCGCTCTCATCCATCTCAGTGAATGTCCCTTCATGATCCTGCATCCCGGCAAGCTTTATTTCAAAGGAAACGGGGCCTGATCCCGGCTTCTCCCAACCTTCTTCAACCTCAAAATGATTGGCCAGGGCATGAAAATCTTTTCCTGACGGGAGGTGCCAGCCGTCGGGGCATGCCTTCATGGCTGTTTTCCAGTCGTAAAGAACTCCGTACGAAGGAACATTATTCGGATCATTGTCAAAATAGTTTTCATCACTTCCCTGAACGATAAATTTGAGATTTTCCGCCATCCAGGTTGTACCCGCAACGGTTACAGTCCTGTAAGAATTACCATCGCGTGGATCGGTGAATTTTTCCTGAGCCGCCAGGCTTACAGAAAACACCGAAATGATCAGGATTACTAATATTTGCTTCATTTTGATATTCCTTCTTTTATTTTAAGATAAATCAGTGGTTAACAAGTCTTTAAATCCGTACTTCATGCCGGATATAATAATCTGCAAAATTAAACAACTCTATAAAGAAGAACGTTTGAAGAAATAAAATGTTATCAACCCTGCAATATAATTTTTAACAACCGCGCAGCAGATACATTTTAATAAATGAGTAACTTTGGGCGCTTTAATGTTAAGTAATTCATCAGTATGGCATGTAATGACACAATAAAACCTTACGGAGAGAAGCAGAAGGCTTTTGATAAGCGGTATCTGGAGATGGCCCTGATATGGGCAGAGAATTCATACTGCATAAGACGGAAGGTGGGCGCTCTTATTGTGAAAGGCAAGATGATAATCTCTGACGGATATAACGGCACTCCGGCCGGCTTTGAAAATGTGTGTGAGGATGAAAACAATGTCACAAAGCCCTATGTACTTCATGCCGAGGCAAATGCCATAACGAAAGTAGCAAAGTCAAATAATTCAAGCGAAGATTCCACGCTTTACGTAACGACCTCTCCATGCATGGAATGCGCCAAGCTCATTATACAGTCAGGAATTAAAAGAGTTGTTTATTGCAACAGGTACCGTATAACTGACGGCCTTGATCTTCTTAAGCGCGCCGGAATAGAGCTGGTGTACATTGATCCTGAAAACGACATTTATGAACAACAATAATTCCAGAAGAAGCATTTTTCTTCCTCTCATGCTTGCTGCAGCAGTAGCGGCGGGCATTTTAATCGGTTTATTTCTCCCGGGGAAAAATGAGTCTGACCAGAAATCAAGCATCAGGATAAAAAGCGACAAAATAAATAATATCCTTAATATCATTGAATCGAACTATGTTGATACCGTGAACCGGAAAGAGCTCATTGAGGCAGCTATTCCTGCGATCCTTAATAAGCTTGATCCCCATTCGGTTTATATTCCTGCCAGGGATATTGTAAGGGCTAACGAGCCTCTTGAGGGAAACTTCGAAGGGATCGGTATAACATTCAACATGCTTACCGACACCATCCTTGTTATAAATACAATCCCGGGCGGTCCTTCTGAAAAGATCGGATTGCAGCCAGGTGATAAGATATTGTACGTAAATGATTCACTTGTTGCAGGTAATAAAACCGAAGAGGAAAGTGTGATGGGCATGCTTAAGGGTCCGAGAGGCACGGTGGTAAGGGTCAGAGTCCTGCGGAAAGGATTCAATGAACTTTTATCATTCAGCATAACACGTGATAAGATCCCGATTTACAGCGTGGATGTTGCGTATATGATAAACGGGAATACCGGTTATATCCGGATAAACAACTTCGCTATTACTACCTATGATGAATTCATGAGAGGACTCAGGGAGCTTAAAGGTCATGGAATGACAAAGCTCATTATAGATCTTCGCGGTAATTCTGGCGGCGTTATGGAAGCAGCTGTTCAGATTGCAAACCAGTTCCTTAAGCAAAACCAGCTGATTGTTTATACCCAGGGACGCAAACACCCGCGCACTGACGCCCGGGCAACAGGAAACGCTGAATTTGAAACAGGTGACCTTGTTATATTAATTGACGAAGGGAGCGCGTCAGCCAGTGAGATCCTGGCAGGCGCCATACAGGATAATGACCGGGGCACAATAATAGGAAGAAGATCTTTCGGTAAAGGACTGGTGCAGGAACCTGTAATGTTGACTGACGGATCAGGCATGAGACTTACAATTGCAAGGTATTACACCCCGACAGGCAGATCAATTCAGAAACCGTATAACAATGGTTTTGATGAGTATTTCGATGAACTTAACAGCAGGTACGACAGGCGTGAGCTTGAAGTTTCAGACAGCATCAGGTTTACTGATTCACTTAAATTCATTACTCCCGGCGGCAGGATAGTTTACGGGGGCGGAGGCATAATGCCTGACAGGTTTGTTCCGGTTGACACTACGGGGATATCGCCTTATTTCTTGAAAGTGAGGCCATTCATCTACCAGTTTTCACTGAAATATACCGAAAGCCACAGGGAGACTCTGAGAAAATATACCGAACCTGGCGAGCTTGAAAAGTATCTTGACAAACAGCAGCTCCTGGGTCAGTTTGCGGATTTCGCTTCGAAAAACGGAATCAGGCAGGATCCTGCGGGTATAAAGATCTCTGAAAGACTGATCCATACACAGCTTAAAGCTTATATTGCCAGGAACATACTGGATAACAAAGGCTTCTATCCGATCTGGGAACAGATCGATACGACCCTGAAGCACGCGATAAAGTTTCTGGAAGAATAATTGT
>CAYWEQ010000171.1:0-3645 GCA_964457185.1 uncultured Rikenellaceae bacterium | reverse complement strand
ATGCATTCAGTAGGAATATATACGGCATCAGCAACAGTATTGATTACTATTTTATTCCAGGTGGTCATTGCAGGGCGGAGCTCCATATCGGTCCCGTCAATCTTAATTAGGACCTCAAACATCTTTGCATCGGAATTAGGCAATACTTCCCCGATATTTGCTACACTGGTCACAGTACCTGTAAACGATTTTGACGGCAATGCATCAATTGTAATGATAACTTTCTGGTCTGTTTTCACTTTGTTTACTTCAATCTCACTGACATATGTCTGCGAGATCATTGTTGTCAGATCAGGAAGCGTAGCCACAACCCGGTCAAAAGGATTTACGGATGATCCGGCCTTTCTTTTGGTTCCGTTCCAGTCTTCTTTATATATCAGAATACCGTCAGAAGGAGCTCTGATTGTGAATTGTGCAAGGAAATCCTGCAGGGCATTCACCAGTTCTGTACCATTTTCAAGTGCCTGTCTTGTCTGGGTGATATCAGCCAGGGACTGAGCCTTCCTCAGTTCATAGTTTTTCTTCAGCTGTTCAAGTCCGCGCTGTGCTTTGTTGAGGCTTATTTCAGCCTGGCGTATTGTGGCAGGAGGTTCATATTTTGATTCTGCAAGCGTGATATGAGCTTCTTCAACAACGAATTGCTGATTTTTAATATCGTCCCGAAGATCAGTGAGTGTCACCGTGGTATCAAGTATTTTCATTTCAAGATTTGCCTTAAGAGTCGTAAGGCTTTCAATCGCATCTTTAAGGGTATTGTCATACTCCGTCCTGTCGAGCCGGGCAATGTAATCACCTTTTTTTACCATGGTACCTTCAGAGATGATATCCTGAATCTCAAAATCCATTGCATGCATTCTCCCATGACCGCCTTGTCCTCCGCCTCCACCTCCAAAAGCCTGGTTGCTGCTGAAGATCTCCGGACCTTTGATGTCAATTGACTTTTCAGCTAACAGTTCTCCTGAATTAGCTACAGTAATTTCAAAAAATCCTTTTTTAGCTTCCGCATATACATTTGAGCTTTTATCCTTTGAGACAAGTTTGTTGAACACAAACAACGCCAGGGTTATAGCTGCAGCAACAATAGCAGTAGTGATTAATGTCCTTTTCATAAGAAAATTATATTATTTATATATTTGATAGACAAATTTAAACTCATTTTATTCCATTATAATCCTTCTGAAGCATATAATTATGAGATAATTTACCATTAATGTTAACTTTGTACAAATCACAAAATGTCAGATAGATGGAATATAATCAATTTCGAAGGAACAGTAAACCACCGGAGTGGGACAAGTATGTGCCCTATATCAGGTATGCCCTTTACGGCATTATACTTCTCGTTCTTCTCTGGCTGACTTTCTTTCAGGTGAGGCCTGAAGAGGTCGGTGTAATAACTCGTTTCGGCAAATACATCCGTCAGGAGGAGTCGGGACTAAACCTTAAGATCCCTGTACTTGAGAGAGTGTACAAGGTTGCGGTGGAGAGGCAGAACAAAGAGGAATTTGGCTTCCGTACCACAAGCACCGGGATCCAGTCGCAGTATACGAAACTGGGTACTCAGGAAGAATCGCTGATGCTTACCGGCGATCTTAACCTTGCTGATGTGGAATG
Source organism: uncultured Rikenellaceae bacterium (assembly GCA_964457185.1). Taxonomy (GTDB): domain Bacteria; phylum Bacteroidota; class Bacteroidia; order Bacteroidales; family VadinHA17; genus LD21. Next base: position 2,031 of record CAYWEQ010000171.1, on the reverse strand, counting down.
GGTTGTCCAGTACCGTATCACAGATGCATACCAGTTCCTTTTTAAGGTCAGGGAACCGGTAAATACCATGCGAGATATTTCCGAAGCATGCATGAGGCAAGTTGTCGGTGACAGAACTGTTAATGAAGTGCTTACAGTCGGGAGAATTGATATAGCATTAAGTGTTCAGGAAGAGATCCAGAGATTGTGTACGGAATATTCCCTCGGGATAAAAATTGAACAGGTGGTGCTTCAGGATGTTAATCCTCCTGATCCGGTGAAGGATGCTTTCAATGCTGTAAACCAGGCACAGCAGGAAAAGGAGACATTGATAAACCAGGCGAGGTCGGAATATAACAAGATAATACCAAAGGCCAGTGGACAGGCGGAGGAGACCATTCAGAAAGCCGAAGGGTATGCCACTGAACGAGTAAACAATGCTCTCGGCGAGGCAACGAGATTCAATGCATTATACAGGGAATATATAAAAGCCCCGGAGGTCACCAAACGAAGGATATACCTCGAAACAATGGCAAGCGTGATCCCTAAGCTGGGAAACAAGATCATTGCTGATGAGGAGGGAAATAATGTGATTCCTCTCCTGCAGATGCAGATGAAAAACAATTAAAACAGGAAATCATGAAGTACAAAAAACTCATAATTCAGATCCTTATCTCATTGGCAGCCCTCATCCTTATCATGGAAACAGTTTTTAAGGTAAAGGAAACGGAACAGGTCGTCATTACTCAGTTCGGCAAACCCATCGGGGAACCAAAGATCACTCCCGGATTAAAGATCAAAGCTCCTTTTATACAGAGAACCAATTATTTTGAAAAAAGATTTATGGAATGGGACGGAGATCCCAACCAGGTTCCCACCAAGGATAAGAAATTCATATTTGTAGATACTTATGCCCGCTGGCAGATAACAGATCCTCTGCAGTTCTTTAAAAGACTTACAGATGAACGCGGAGCCATGTCAAGGCTGGCAGATATCCTCGACGGCGAAACACGCGATTATATTGCAAACCATGATCTTATTGAGGTTGTACGAAGCCTGAACAGGGTACCAATGACATCAGGGGCAATTGGAGAAGAGGTAGGTGATACCCTTGCCGATATAGGAGAGGGAAGATTGAAAATTCAGGAGAGCATACTCAAATCAGGTAATGCGCGGGCAAGCGATCTGGGTATCGTAATCCTGGATGTAAGACTGAAACATATCAATTATGTACCGGAAGTGCAGACCCAGGTCTATGAAAGAATGAAGAGCGAACGGTTCCGTATCGCCGATAAATTCAGGTCAGAAGGCCAGGGTGAGGCTTCAAAGATAAATGGTGAAAGAGAACGTGACCTGAAAACAATTCAGTCGGAAGCTTACCGGAAGGCCGAAGAAATAAGAGGACAGGCGGATGCCAGGGCAACTGCTATTTATGCAGCTGCCTATGACCAGTCAGCTGCTTCAAGGGATTTATACAGTTTTATGAAATCGATGGAGACATTTGAAAAGACATTTGACACAACCACCACCGTAATTCTGTCAACAAAAAGCGAATTATATAAATACCTGATTGATCTGAAATAAGCGGATAATGCTTCCTTTGGACAGGCATACAAATACATAACCGGGATAAAGACAATCTTTTACCTGATAACTTCATTCCCTCTCAGACAGGAATTGTCACAGGTTAAAAGTATAAGTATATTTGACCATCACTGCCCTTGAATAATAAACTGGCAAGTTGGGTTCGAACCGTGCAAGGTCAGTATTACGGCCTTCATTAAAAACGATGTAAAGGTCATTTCCCTCTTTTGGATTATACCGTATCCTCAGGTTTGTAATGATCTCATGTACAGATTTGTTATATTGGATAAAGGCATTTACTGAAAGTTTTGTATTAAGCATGTATAATGCCTTGATACCAAGGATATGATTAGTCCATATAACATCCCGTTTACTGAAATTAACGTGGTCGAAGTTGTATATTCCTCCAAGCTCAAAGTGTTTGGAGATATTCCATGTTGGTTCCATCTGAATCGAAAACCTTAAACC
>CAYWEQ010000170.1:0-3649 GCA_964457185.1 uncultured Rikenellaceae bacterium | reverse complement strand
TTCGGTGCTTTCCTTGGCAGCAGGATAAGCGGGATCGTGATTGACAAATACTTTACCCTGGAAAGCGGGGCATTCGACTGGAAGGGGATCTGGTTCACATTTGCTGGTTACGCTCTCGTGGTGGCTATCCTCTTCGCCATACTCTTCAGGCATAAGCATGTTCAGGAGTAAACGGCTATCTGTCCCTGTTCCGGGAGAGCCCTGTAGATGATCTTTGCATCTGAACGCGGGATCCTGAGCTTAATATACGGCTGATAATCAGGCACTCTGAAGGAAATGACTCTGAGAAATGTTTTGAATGAATAACGAATCCTGTACCGCAGGTCGAATATGAAAAGACGTATCCCGTCAGCCGGCCTTAATTTCTCTTCCTGGTAAACACAGAACCTGGTTCCGTTATCCATCTCCATAATGAAATTGACCGGTTCGTAATCTGCAGTATCAGGAATAATATCAGGTACATATTCGGATGTATCTTTGGGGGCCATCCTGATCATCAGGGGTTCCTTTTCGATGGAAGCAAAGTTCCTGTTTATGGTCAGGGGAACAGAAAGCATTGACAGGATTACATAATCGTTCTCTGCCCTGAACATCCTGCTCATATGTATCCTATTTATCTTTGCTTTATGTACAACCACACCATTTATCTCAAGATTAACCATGCTGTCAGGTATGGTGACGGTAAGATAAATGGAATCGCTCTCAGCCATTGTAACCCTTGACTGAAGGAATGATTTCTCCTTTAATAAGGCAAGATATGATGAATCGGCAAATATCCTCTCGTCGACAGGATTTTTCTCATCCCTGATGAATCCATATTCTTTTTTTAATGCTTCATACTTCTTCGCCGGAGCCAGTAATGTCATTATTGAATAATAAACAAGGAAACAAAGTGCAATTATGGTCCATGCAGTTATTTTGGATTTCCTTTCTGATGCCATATATATCTTTTCTGTTTCCACCGCTATCAATTTTCAGGATCAGAATATATATACTTTTGACCCTATGCTGAGGGTGTTGAAAATAGCCTCAAGATCTTCATCATTAAGGCGGACACATCCATGCGTGACCGGCATTCCCAGGAACCTCTTGTAAATAGTCCCATGGATCAGGTATCCGTCACCGAGAGCCAGTGCATATTCTCCAAGGACCCCGTATTCATATCTGGAATAATGGTCCCGGGGAGGTATGGGCAATCCTTCCTCAACGAAGGACCAGTCAGGTCTGCGCCATGAAGGATTAATTGTCTTGCCCTGTATCCAGAACCTGCCTTTAGGAGTCTTGAATATCCAGCTTCTTCCTTCTTCAGTCTTCAGCAATTTGTAACTACCAGTGCTGCAATGGCCCTGTCGTACAAGCCTTTTGTTCCTGTACAGATAAAACAGGTTATCGGTTGTATTGATGACAAGATAGGATTGCCCTGATGTATAACTGTTGTATTTCCTTGAGAGCCGCTGGACATCCCTTTTTATCAGGGCGATTTGTTTTTTATAAGCTGCATCCTTTCTGAGCTCATCCGAATTTGTTATGACGGTTTTTATCACAGTCGGAATTTCCTGCATTGCCGGTACCGCATAAATAAAGAAAGCCAGTATTGTTGCAATGATCACAAAAATCAGAAGTCTCCTGAATATTCTGCGGAGGGCTCCGGTAAGCTTCTCATTACCGATTATTTTACGGTATAAAGAATCACCCGAATAAGTGAGCTTTTCCTTCTTATTCATATCCTGATCAGACGGCAACTGTTCTTTACCAGGCTGTAAATCCTCTTCCGGTATTAAAACATCTCCCATGATATATTTTTATCTGTTCAGGACATATTTCAGGCTGTACATCGAACCTACTATGGTGACAGGCGTACCTTCCCTTACATACTTAAAAATACTATCCATTTCCCTGTCTTTCAGGGCAATGCACCCTTCAGTCCAGTCGGCTCCTCTTCCGCCGTTTCCATGAATCTCTATCTTATCCCCTATTGTTGTCTTCGGAGAGAGGGTGCCATTCTCTATTTCCGCTCTGAATTTAACCGTGTCCTCCTCATTCGGATAGTCAAGCATAAGGGCTTTATAATACGTAGTACTGTCATTCTCCATCTTTTTGGTAATCTTATACATGCCCTCGGGAGTTGCCTTATCGCCCCGGCGCCTTTTATCTCCTACCCAGTTTTTCCCGAGTTCCGCTGTGAATTCAGTGATTTTAATACCGTCAAGATAAACAAAAAACTTATGCGAAAACTTATCGACGATTATTGAGTAATCCTGATTTTCCCTTGACATTGCGATAGTGCTGTCAACCCATATTTTCCACTGTGAATATAATTTAAAATAGCTCCTCAGGTGGGAGTTGGCATATTCAAAGGAAGATTCAAGCAGAGCTTTTGATTCGGATATCTTTTTTTCTGCCTGGAGATATTGGCTGTCATTAAATGCTGTTTCAGACTCCCTGAGCAGCATTTTACCCAGGGAGATCTTATTCCTCACTTCCGGGGTCAGAGGGTAGGTGGGAAATATTTTGTTGATCTCTGCCATAAGATCATTAATATTCTTCAGCTGCTGCTTAAGATTTACCCTGAGGTTTGCTGTATTGTTTAAGGAGCTTTCGGAGGCTTGCAGTGCTTTTCTCAAAGATATTTCAGCCAGGGCAATCACTTTGCTGTAATTCCTTCTGTATATGAACCGTTCGTTCTCGCGTCTCCAGTTCACCATTGCCGAGTCGTAGGAATTTACGGCTTCACTGAAAAGCTCACCTGAATAAATATCAGCTTTATTTTTGCGGGCCCTTGAAATAGCTTCACGGGCATCCTTCATTTCGGCTGCCGGAGGAGGAGGAACCGGATAAAAAAGCAGGAACACCATCAGGGTTATGAAGACCGCAATTGCAGAAATTATCAGAATATGCCACCATGGTTTTCCCATATAGTATCGATCTTGCCCGCCTAAAAAAAACCCCGGGGGAAACCCGGGGATTCTTTTAGTCTGGAAATCGGCAGATAGTTTAGAATTTGATCCTTGCTTTTGTTAAAGCTTCCTTGATTTCAGCATTCAGTCCATCAGCTTTTTCTTTTGCAGCTTTGATTTTGTTGAGTGCATCCATGAAGGCACCATTATCATATGAGCCCTGAGCTTCAGCGACAGCAGCGTCGACGTTTGAAAGGTCGGCTTTGATCTGCTCAATAACAGCGGCTCCTTCTTTCCCTTTCGGGAGCTTCGGAACAAGCTTGCTGTTTTCAGCAAGAACTGCTTTAATGTCGTTCAGTAAAGTCTCGGCTTCTTTCATAACTTCTTCTTTTTTGGCAGCTACATTGGCAGCAACCTGGTTTGCCAGAGCTGTAACAGCAGCCAGCTGTTCTTTTTCAGCTGCCATACCTTTGAATAATTTTCCTTCTTTGGCTTCAATGGCAGCCATGGCGGCGTTCATTGAATCCTGTACTGCTGCAAATTCAGCAGGTAAATAAACATTTGCTTCTGCAGCTTTTGCAGCTTCAATAGCAGCATTGGTTGCATCAATTTCAACCTGCGGTTTTTTTCCGCAACTGGAAAGAACAGCGACCATAGCGATAACTGCCAGTCCCATTAAAATTTTGCTTTTCATTTCTTGATTTTTTAATACTTTGTTTATTTAAAACTTCCGATTTGTCTGATATCAATCG
>CAYWEQ010000169.1:2296-3785 GCA_964457185.1 uncultured Rikenellaceae bacterium | reverse complement strand
AGTTGTCTTCCCTTGCTTCTGGTAAATTCCGAGAAGATCACTGAAGCAGCCATACTTACGTTGAGTGAATCTATTCCTGATGTTGCCCGGCTTATTTTAGGGATCATTATTTTATCAGTGATGTAAGGGAGAAGCTCTTCCGAAATGCCCTTTGATTCATTGCCCAGAAGAATGATACCGGTATTGTCAAGCTTGTGAGAATATATCGAGTCACCATTGACAAGTGCCCCATAGATCCTGATCTTGGCGGAAAAAGCTGATTCCAGCAGTTTACGTAGGGCAGTATAAAAAACATTTACATGCATAACGGCTCCCATGCTTGACTGGATCACTTTGGGATTATATACATCCACACAATTTTCTGAACAATAGATATTCCTGATGCCAAACCATGCCGCAGCCCTTATTATTGTTCCCAGATTCCCGGGATCCTGTACACAATCAAGGACTACTGACAGTTCTTTCCGGAGGTTGTCAGTATCCATTTTAATATCAGGCATTTCAATAACAGCCAGGGCATTATGCGGAGTCTTCAGGGAACTTATCTTTTTCAGATCATCGTAGCTTGCCGGGATGACCTCTCCAACACCCTGCTTATGGACCAGGGGAAGAGAGTTCAGGAATTCCGGTCTGGCAGCCAGGATCCTTACCGGCATTTTAGCCGCAAGGAATTCTTTCACAAGCTTGTCGCCTTCTATTAAATACAGCCGCTCCTCTTCCCTGACCTTTTTTTTCTGAAGGGAGATAATGAAGTTCATCTTACTTTTACTGACCATAATAAGGAGGTTTAATACTCAGTAGTATTTATTATTATTGATATATTTGTGTGACTTTCTTTGCTACAAAATTTGGAAAAAAATATATCAAATAAAAATAATTCTGTTCCGGGATATTCTCTGTTCTTTCTTTTCATAATTTTCCTTATATCGTCATGTAATCCAACAAAATATGTTCCGAGCGGGGAAACCCTTCTTGACGAAAATCATATAATAATAAGCAAGGATGGAATAGAAAAGTCAGAACTTCAGCCTTATCTGAAACAGAGGCCGAACAAACGGATCTTCGGAGTGAAATTCCATCTGGGATTATATAACCTTTCCAATATCAATAAAGAGAAATGGCCTCATGGATGGTTGAGAGAGATAGGAGAAGAACCTGTTATTTTTGATCCGTATGCTACAGCAAAATCCACTGAACAGGTTAGATCATATTTATCCTCTAAAGGCTATTTTGACAGCCAGGTTATGGAAACAATAGAGACAGCCAACCAAAAATCAAAAGTATATTACAATGTTGACCTTAAAGCCCCATATATTATCCGTAACCTCTATTATGAGATAGCAGATACATCAATCCGAATACTATTCTATCTGGATTCAGTGGATTGCATGATTGAAAGAGGCAAACCTTATGATGTTGATGTTCTTCAGGCTGAACGTTCACGTTTTGAAAGGTTTATAAAAGATATGGGCTTCTATGGCTTTTCCGG
>CAYWEQ010000169.1:0-2196 GCA_964457185.1 uncultured Rikenellaceae bacterium | reverse complement strand
ACCACATGAAAAATCCGAGATTAAGAATGATCTGATAATTCAGTCCCTTTATCTGAAACCCGGGTCATTATTCAACGTCACAAATACTGAACAGACGCAGTCGCACCTGCTTGCCCTGAAGACTTTCAGGCTTGTTAACATTTTTTATAATGAAGTAACTGATCCTGAAGCCCCGGTTTCTTCAGAACTAAGCCTCGATTGCACCATCCAGCTTACTCTTCTGAGTCAGCAGTCTTACAAGGTCGAACTGGAAGGAACCAACACGGCGGGGTACCTTGGCGGAGCGCTCAACCTGATATACCAGCACAAGAACCTGTTCCACGGAGCAGAATTATTCAACCTTAAGCTGAAGGGAGCATTTGAAGCCCTCACTCAGCAGGATACATCTGGCAACATAAGGGAATATGGTGTTGAAACAAGCCTGAGGTTCCCGAAGTTTCTCATTCCAATAATTAAAACCGAGGGTTTTATAAAAAAATACAATCCAACCACAACCCTGCTTGCTGCATATAACTATCAGAGCATGCCTTTTTATACCAGAAGGATGGCAAATGCCACCTTTGGCTATACCTGGAACGGGAATACGTATACAACACATATTGTAAATCCGCTTCAGCTCAACTTTATTAAACTGGATACAATTGACGCAAATTTCTGGGAAAGGATAAAATCTTCCTCGCTTGCATACAGTTACTCTGATATTATGATTCTTGGAGGCAGTTACTCCATAATTTTTAATACACAGAAGATCCAGAAGGCCAGAGATTACTGGTTCATAAGGGTCAATGCGGAAGCAGCAGGCAATTTTCTTGGAATGGTCAGCCGAATTGCCGGAAGTGAAAAAACAGAAGGAAGCTATAACATCCTGGGGCAGACTTTTGCGCAGTATTTCCGTGCTGACATGGATATCAGGTACAATGTTATCCTGAATGATGTGAGCTCAGTTGTTTACCGTGGTTTTATTGGAGCCGGTATACCTTATGGCAATTCAAGAGCCATGCCTTTTGAAAAGCAATATTTCGGAGGTGGTGCCAACGGTATAAGGGCATGGCAGGTGCGCACCCTTGGCCCTGGCTCGTATGCTCCCGACTATACCAAGTTGCTCAATCAGACAGCTGATATCAAACTGGAAGCAAATGCTGAATACCGGTTCAAACTTTTCTGGATACTCGAAGGAGCACTCTTCCTCGACGCAGGAAATATCTGGTCATATAATTATGATCCGGCTACACCGGGTTCACAATTCAATATCAGGAGTTTTGTAGATGACATCGCCGTAGGTACTGGTGCCGGCTTCAGATTCGACCTCAACTTCGTTCTTCTTCGTGCAGATATGGGCATCAAGATGCGCGACCCGCTGATTACCGAAGGATCAAAATGGATCATGCTGAACAGACCATATAACTTCCGCGACGATTTCACTTTTGTATTTGCAATAGGATATCCGTTCTGATCACGCGGTATAAGAAATTTTTCATACTATCTCCCATTAGTTTTTAAAGAATTCGTAAATTGCAGATGTCTCACTGCATATTTTATTATTATGAAGCATTTTTCATTGGAGCCGCTTAAAGAATGGTTCGACTTCACCAGACGTGAACGGAGATCATCCTTCATCATGTTGATACTGATAGTTTCAATCGCCGGATCAAGATTCATTATCCCTGTACGAAAGATGACCATTGAGGAGTTCCCGGTTGAGGTCAGGGACAGTGTAAATGAATATGTATCCCGTGTCTCGTTTTACAGCACCGGATCATCATACCGGGAAAGAAGCGTCAACAGGCAAAAGCCATTGCTTGATATCAATAATTGTGATTCAGCAGCCCTGGAAGCCATGCCAGGCCTTGGCCCGGTATTGTCAGCCAGGATTGTCAAATACAGGAATCTGCTCGGAGGTTTTGCTTCAGCAGATCAGCTTAAGGAGGTTTACGGGCTTTCAGAAGAGACTTTTAACCTGGTAAGGGGAAGAATATTTGCAGACACATCAGCAATACGGAAAATAAAAATAAATGTTGCTGATTATAAGCAGCTTATACGATTACCTTATTTTGAGAAATACGAAGTAACGGCTATCCTTAAGTATCTGGAACTGAACGGCAGGATATCAGGAATGAGTGACCTGGTTGACAATAAGCTTATTGCCCCGGAAAAAGAAAGTAAGCTAAGGCCGTATCTGGAGTTCGGGGAATAATT
>CAYWEQ010000168.1:0-3796 GCA_964457185.1 uncultured Rikenellaceae bacterium | reverse complement strand
ATAGTTTCTTCATACGAAATTAGTTTTAGGTTTAATTAACACAGTAAAGTTAACACTTTTTAAAATAGATTAAAATTCAGATAGTGTTTTTTTTATATATCCCTTAAAATAAAGACATTTTAACCGTCCTATCCACTTGGATACAGGCAAATTTGTGTTTATAATATTTTTCCTAAATATTTAGAAAATATTTTAGAAATATCAGGATTTTAATGAAGAATAATGTTTGAAAAAGAGTGGTATGGTTTCAATCCCTTTTAAGAAATTAGCAACGGGGTAATTTTCATTCGGTGAATGTATCGCATCCGTTTCGAGTCCAAATCCCATCAGGATTGATTTAATGCCAAGTATTTTTTCAAAAACGGAAACGATCGGAATGCTTCCGCCGCTTCGTACAGGAATGGGTTCCTTTCCTGATGCTTCTTTAACTGCATTTGAAGCTGCCTGAAATTCAGGAGTATCCAGGGGACTTACATAAGCCTGGCCTCCATGGAGATATTCAACTTTCACCTTTACTCCTGATGGCGCCATTGACAGAAAATGCTTCTTAAAAAGTCCGGCAATTTTTTCAGCATCCTGGTACGGAACGAGCCTCATTGAGATCTTTGCATAAGCTTTTGAAGGCAGGATAGTCTTTGTACCCTCGCCTGCATAGCCGCCCCAGATGCCATTTATATCAAGTGTCGGCCTTATGCCTATCCTTTCAGTATCTGTATATCCTTCTTCTCCCGCAAGGTCATCAACACCAACCGACCTCATGAACAGATCCCTGTCGAATGGCTTTTTGCCCATCTCTTTTCTTTCATTGTCACTGCATTCCTTAACATCATCATAAAAGCCGGGTACCGTTATGCGTTTGCTCTTATCCTTCAGTGATGCTATCATCTCACAGAGCACATTACAGGGATTCACCACCGCACCGCCGAATAATCCGGAATGCAGATCACGTTCAGGCCCGGTAACCTCCACCTGCATATATGATAAGCCTCTCAGCCCTGATGTTATGGAAGGCATATCGAGTGAGATCATGGTTGTATCAGAGATCAGAATAACATCTGCTCTAAGCATTTCCCTGTTGTCGCTGCAGAATTTCTCAAGATTCATTGAGCCTACCTCCTCTTCTCCCTCAATCATAAATTTAATGTTACATGCAAGAGAACCAGTTCCGTTCATCAATTCAAACGCTTTAAGCTGCATGAATAATTGTCCTTTGTCATCATCGGCACCCCTGCCCCATATCTTTCCATCCTGTATGACAGGTTCAAAAGGAAGCGTGTTCCATAGTTCAAGCGGCTCAACCGGCTGGACATCATAATGGCCGTAAACAAGCACTGCAGGCAATTTGTCTGAAATGATCCTTTCACCATAAACCACAGGATGTCCTGCCGTGGGGAAAACTTCAGCCCTTGATGCACCTGACTTAAGAAGTTCTTTCTTAAGATATTCAGCAGCGCGAAGCATATCAGGCTTGTTCTCTTCCCTTGCGCTTACCGAGGGTATCCTGATAAATTCAAACAGCTCTTCAAGAAATCTATCTTTGTTCTCAGCTATATACTTTCTTATTGTTTCCATAGTGATTGGTCTAGAAGTGTATGGTATTATGGTCATGTGGTCTCACAGTTATTTATTTGTTATGATATTGTTTTGTTTTTCTTAATTCTTCTGCGGCTATGCAGAGCTCTTCATACATCTCGTCTCCAAATGCTCTGATAAGGGGCTCCTTTAGGAATTCATAAACATATATGCCTTCCTCCCTTCCTCTTTCGCCGGCACTGCTGCATATTGAAAGCTCATTATAATTCACAGCGCTGAAGCCGGAGAATTGTTTTATTCTTATGGGAAAGAGGTGGCATGAAAGAGGCTTCTGAAAATCTGTATGTCCTTCTGACCAGGCTTTCTCTATACCGCACATAAAAATATTATCCTTAAGGATCGTATAGGCACACTCCTCAGAGCTGATCAAAGGTGTTACCATTTCGTTGTCAGAATCCTTTACGCTGGTCCCTCTTTCTTCAATTGTCCTAACACCTTCAGACCTGAGGTATGGCCTGATTTCAGGCCATATTTCATTGAGAATTTGTACCTCGGAATCCGTCAGCGGAGCTCCTGAATCGCCATACTTGCAGCAGTTGCCAAGACATTGGGGCAGATTGCATTTGAATCTTTTTTCAAGAACATCAAAGCTGAAGATGGTATCGCGTATACGAAGCATAAGACTGTTTTTCTCTGTGTCAATCACACTGCTGCCCTTTTGAGGGGCAAACCCCCTGTCGCTTCGCGACATCCCCCTGAAGGGGGACTAAGACCAACACATAAACTAAATTCGATTAAGTACTGGAATTAGCCCCCCTTCAGGGGGGATGGGGGGTTAAACCAGTACTTTCCCGGTCATCTCTGCCGGAATCGGTAATCCCATGATTGTAAGCAACGTCGGGGCTACATCTGCCAGTATTCCCTCTTTAACTGTATTATAATCATCACTTACAAGGATGCACGGAACCGGATTCAGTGAATGAGCTGTGTTGGGAGAACCGTCAGGATTGATTGCCATATCCGCATTGCCATGATCGGCAATGATCATGACATCATAGCCTTTGCCGCGGGCTGTTTTTACAACCGCCCCGGCGCATTCATCAACAGTTACCACTGCTTTCATGATAGCCTCATAAACTCCCGTATGTCCCACCATATCACCGTTTGCAAAATTCAGACAAATAAAATCGTACTTCTCTGATTCAATTGCTTTAATGACTGCATCCCTTACCTGGTATGCGCTCATCTCAGGCTGGAGGTCATAAGTTGCCACTTTCGGTGAGGGAATGAGTATACGCTCCTCATTGGCAAAAGTCTCCTCCCTGCCGCCCGAGAAGAAGAATGTCACGTGCGCATATTTTTCAGTTTCAGCGATTCTCAGCTGTTTTCTGCCTGCAAGAGCCAGCACTTCGCCAATTGTATTGTCCGCATTTTCTTTCGAATAAATAACATGAAGGCCCTTGAAAGTTGCATCATACGGAGTCATAGTACAGTAGTGCAAGGGTATTGTTTTCATTCCGGCTTCAGGCATATCTTTTTGTGTAAGAGCTATCGTAAGCTCTTTTGCCCTGTCATTCCGGAAATTGAAGAAGATTATCACATCTCCTTCCCTGATCGTTCCAACAGGATTATTATCATTGCCGACGACAACTATCGGTTTCATGAATTCATCTGTTATACCGGAGTCATATGATTTCTGCATGGCATCAAGAATATCAGTTGCGGGTATTCCTTTGCCACTTACGATCAGATCATATCCATCTTTTATTCTCTCCCACCTCTTGTCCCTGTCCATAGCATAATACCTCCCTACAAATGATGCAACTTTCCCATTTGACTTTTTCAGATGATCAAGCAGGTTTTTCATATATATTATCCCGCTGCGCGGATCAGTGTCACGTCCGTCGCCAAAACCATGGATGAAGACATTCTTTATCCCGTAATCACCGCTCATATCGCACAGATGATAAAGGTGTTTATCCAGCGAGTGAACGCCGCCGTCGGAAAGAAGTCCCAGAAAATGGACCTGCCTATTATTATCGCGGGCATATGAGAATGCTTCTGTCAGTACAATGTTTTTCCTGATCTCGCCTGTTTTGCATTCCATATTTATTTTGACAAGATCCTGGTAAATGATTCGTCCTGCTCCAATGTTCAGATGTCCAACTTCAGAATTGCCCATTTGTCCATCCGGCAGACCTACATCTTCCCCGCATGCAAAAAGTCTTGAATTCGGATAGTTTTTTTTGAAAAAATCCATATT
>CAYWEQ010000167.1:2587-3818 GCA_964457185.1 uncultured Rikenellaceae bacterium | reverse complement strand
AAACCAAAAAAAAATGCTTACTTTTATTATGAATTGCCGGAAAAAATCTGGCAAAAGAAATATCAAATCATAACTGATATATACGGTTTTAATAATAATAGTTTTGAAGCTCAAACCACACCGCGGGCCGAAGCATTCTGGCAGTTTACACTTCCAGGGAAAGCTCTGCAGTGGCTAAATACAGGAGGAAACAAAACATGAGAGTGCTTTTATTATATGACTACCCTGCCTCCCCGTCAGGACTGGCAACCCAGGGTGACCTTCTATACAAGGGACTTCAACAGATGGGAGTCGATGTCTACCCTGCTAACTTCGAATCACCCCAGGAAAAGGAATGGTATTACCGGTGGTTTGAACCTGAGGTTGTTGTGGGTGTAGGCTATTGGGGGCATACCCAGCATCTTGTACTGCATCCTCAGCGTTACGGGGTACTACCTGTACCCTGGCTTGTGGCAGATGGTTATGTTGGAGGTTATCATGAAATCCTGAATTCGCTTCCACTTATCCTTGTTACTTCAAACTGGGTAAAAGAGATGTACACCCGTGATGGTATAAATGGCGATAATATTGAAGTTCTGCCGGTAGGTTGCGATACGGATTCATTTATCCCCCGTGATAGAAATGATCCTAAAATAACGACTGTCAGGGAATCTTTTGGTATTTCTCCTGACCAGATCATGATCCTTACTATTGGTGGTGATGCTGCTTCAAAAGGTGCGCAGGAGGTGATGCAGGCACTTGCACTGATTGACGTTAAAGCTCCTGACTGGAAATATGTTTGCAAAGTGTGGCCTCAGCCAAGGACAGAATCACAGAACCTGGCCGATCTTCAGCTGGCAGCTCAGCTGGGTATTGATAAGAATGTCACTTATGCTACCAATGTCATTTCAAGAAACTTCATGCCATATCTGATTGGTTCCTGCGATATTTATGCTGCTCCCTCACGACTGGAAGGCTTCGGCATGCCCCAGGTTGAAGCGGGAGCGTGCGGTAAGCCTGTGATAGGTCTTAAAGGGATGGGGATGCTTGATACCCTTGTCCATGGTGAAACTGCATTCCTGGCAGGTATAGCCCAGGAAGTTGTGCTAAGGGAAGCTATACTCGATGAGGAATCGGGATTTGAAAAGAAACACCGCGTCGTTTTTAAAGATCCCCGAACTGTGGATTACAGGGCCAGTATTTATGATATTGCCGATTATTTACTCGAACTTATGAGTGATCCTGATCTGCG
>CAYWEQ010000167.1:1294-2487 GCA_964457185.1 uncultured Rikenellaceae bacterium | reverse complement strand
GAAATATTTTAGCAGAACTCTTACATTACCTGCCTGAAATTATACATCGACTAAATTCCAGCTCTTATACAAATTACATTTTCACAATGAATTTTCAAGAAAAACAGGAGATTGAGAAAGCTAAACAAGCAGCTACCAGGGTATTACTTCATAATTCCCATGGCACTGTCCGGGGATTACCAAGAACCGCAGGTTGGGGGTATCCTGAACCATATACCCGTGACCTTATGATAGCCACCCTGGGCATCGCTGTTACCGGTAATAAAGCTTTGATAAATAGTCATCGAAGAGTATTAAAAACACTGGCGAAGAACCAGTCGGATCTGGGCCATATACCTTCACTTGTGCACGACAGGGAAGACCGGGGAGCCAGTGATACAACACCTCTGTTTCTTTTAGCAGTGGCTGTTTTTAGAAAGCTGACAGGAGAAGAGGATTTCCTGGAAGAAGCTGTCGGGAAAGCAATGACATGGATGGAATATCAGAGCCCATTTGACAGGGTTCTGGTAGCCCAACAACCAACTACTGACTGGAGGGATGAACAATGGGTAATGGGTTTTGGCCTTTTTGTGAATACAATAGTCTATAGTTACCTGCGCTTTCTGGGAGAAAATGAAAGGGCAGACAGATTATACGAGTCAATGGCTCATTTTACTATATCCAGCAGAATTAAGCCTCAGAATGTCCCTGAAGGACTAAAAATTCGTCATAAACCTTATTTTTCATGCTGGTCGTTCAAGCTTTACAGCAGTGAAAGATTCGATCTGCTTGGCAACAGCCTTGCAATACTTTCAGGACTTGCATCGTTTTCAAGGGCTCAAAAAATTGTTCACTGGGTTGAAGTCTATTGCAATGAAATGAAGAAGAATGGTGACCTGGCTATTGATCTGGTACCCAATTTCTTCCCTTTCATAAGGCCAGAAGATGAAGACTGGCGGGAACGATATGCTATATATAACCGGCCGGGTGATTATCATAATGGAGGTATATGGCCATTCATCAGTGGTTTTTATGTTGCAGCACTGGTTGCAGCCTGTAAATATAAACTGGCAGAACAACAATTACTGTCACTGACAAAGACAATAAAAACAGCCGCGGATGAAAACCTTGAATATGGTTTTAATGAATGGCACAAAGCTCAGGATGGAAAACCTATGGGACAGGACTGGCAGACGTGGTCGGCCTCTATGTAT
>CAYWEQ010000167.1:0-1194 GCA_964457185.1 uncultured Rikenellaceae bacterium | reverse complement strand
GATGGGGCACAATATCCAACAGCCAGGATGGTATTTGCCGGATTGGAGATGCTGTTGGCCAGGTGATGCTTGATCCTGCCGGCTTCCATCATCCCTGATGCTGATATTATAACACAGGGTTTTTTACTATCATTAAGCTTTTTGGAGTCATCACTTGAGGTTATATAAAATAATTTATTAAATCCGAATGGATCAGGATCTCTTTGCATTACTTCAAGTAAACTCTTGTTAAAACACTCAGGATGCAAACGGAAAATTTCAGTTGCATTAACAGCAAGTGGACTATCGACATAGATATTTATTTTGGGCAGCCTGCCCTGGTTATAAAAATTATTAAGTGAATAAACGATTTCCTGTGTCCTGCCGATGCTAAAAGATGGGATGATTAGTTTACCACCTTTCTCCACACAGGTCTTATAAAGTATATTGAGCAGTTCTTTATCAGATTCACCCGTATCCTGGTGGAGACGGTCTCCATACGTTGATTCGGTAATCAACAAATCTGCCTGTGGGAATGGTTTTGGGGGAACAAGTATCCGGTTTACCGGCCGGCCGATATCGCCTGTAAATGCAAGGTTAATAACACGATTTCCCTCGTTAATCTGAAGGCTAGCTACTCCTGAACCCAGCAGATGGCCGGTATTAGTGAATCTTAAAGTAATATTTTCGTCAATCCGGAATTTCCTGTCGTAAGGTATTCCTATAAAAAGTTCCATGCATGCGATAGCATCTTCTTTATCATAGAGGGGTTCGACCGGTGGTTTTCCCTGCTTTGCCCTCTTTTTATTGAAATAACGGGTATCATTTTCCTGTATATGTCCTGAGTCGGTAAGCATAATGGAGCAAAGGTCACGCGTAGCATTAGTACAGACAACCGATCCTCGGAATCCCAGCTTATAAAGGTATGGGATGAGTCCGGAATGGTCTATATGGGCATGAGTAAGAATGATATGATCAAGTTCCTGAGGATTAAAGCCTACTTTTCTGTTCATTGCATCCGTTTCCAGTCCCTTTCCCTGGAACATCCCGCAATCAAGAAGGATACGTTTACCCTGTTTTGTGGTTATCAGATGTTTGCTTCCCGTGACTTCACGTGCAGCACCCAGAAATTTCAGTTTCATTTATTGTCTTGAAATAAAAAGTTAAAAATAATTTCAAAAATATTGATAATAATTGTTTTTGGTTATTTATTTT
>CAYWEQ010000166.1:0-3855 GCA_964457185.1 uncultured Rikenellaceae bacterium | reverse complement strand
TATAAGGGATTTTATAAAGATGGAATCAGGATTGTGGCTGGATTTGATATTGATGGGAAAAAAATCAGGATAAAAGGAGATATTCCCGTTATGCCAATAGAGGAATTCCCAAAGTTCATTAAAACACATAATGTTAAAGTAGCGATAATGGCTGTACCGGATATTGCTGCACAACAAACACTAGAGATTCTCAAATCTTCTCATATACAGGGAATCCTTAACTTCACATCAGTCAAGTTTAAGAGTACTGACGAAATAGTTATTAATAATTTCAACATTGAGAACGAACTTATTAACCTGATTTATTTTGTTAACAGGCATCGGAAGAACATACAGGAAAAATAAACTTAATAAACTTATAGTTGATATGGAAACTGTCAAAAAAATTATTGACAAATACATCGCAGATCCTAGAAGGTTAATGGATATTCTGATAGACATCAGTAATGAAAAGGGGTATATACCCCATGAGCTGAATCAGAAAATTGCCGATGCATTAGGATTATCCAAGGCTGACCTGGAACAAACACTGAGTTTTTACCACTTTTTTCCCCAGAAGCCAACAGGGAAATACACAGTATACCTCAATAACAGTGTGGTAGCGAATATGATGGGGAGGGATCAGGTTCGGAAAACATTTGAAGAAGAAGCTGGTATAATATTCGGGAATGTTTCGGTTGACGGCTCTATCGGTTTATTCGATACTTCCTGTATAGGTATGAGTGACCAGGAGCCTGCGGCAATAATCAACGGGTTGATCTTTAATAACCTTACACCATTCAGGGTAAAGGAGATTGTTCACGATATGAAGGCAGGCAAAGCTGTTGAGCAAATGTACCGGGCTAATTTCGGTGATGGCAGTAACAGTTCAGAACTGGTGAGATCGGTTGTTACAAACCATATCCGGAGGAAGGGGTCCGTTTTATGGGATCCCCACACACCCGGTGAAGCGATAAGGAAAGCGGTTACTATGACTCCGGCCCATGTTATTGATGAGATAAAACAATCAAATCTCCGCGGGCGTGGCGGTGCAGGTTTTCCTACCGGTTTAAAATGGGAGTTTTGCTCCAAATCCCCATGTACGGATAAATATGTTTTCTGCAATGCTGATGAAGGAGAACCGGGGACATTCAAAGACAGGGTGATTCTCACCGAATTGCCAAAACTATTATTTGAGGGTATGGCCATTGCAGGTTATGCGATTGGTGCTACCAGAGGAATCCTTTATATACGATATGAATACAAATATTTACAGAGGCACCTTGAGAAGGCTCTGGATGACCTGAGAGCAGAGAAAATCATCGGAACTGATGCTGTGGATCAGAAAGGCTTTAATTTCGATATTCGTATCCAGTACGGAGCAGGTGCTTATGTCTGCGGCGAAGAATCTGCCCTGCTTGAATCAGCAGAAGGTAAAAGAGGGGAGCCAAGGGATCGTCCGCCGTTCCCGGTTGATAAAGGTTACCTGGAAAAGCCGACCGTTATTAATAATGTTGAAACGCTGTGTTCGGTCGTAAAAATTATTAAAAACGGGAGCGACTGGTATTCCTCATTCGGCACAAGAGAATCAACTGGCACCAAACTCCTCAGCATTTCCGGTGATTGCCGGTTCCCGGGGGTATATGAGATTGAATGGGGTTTCAGTATATATGATATCCTGCAAATGGTTGGAGCAACAGATACTCAGGCTGTGCAGGTTGGAGGTCCTTCAGGAGCCCTTGTAGGGCCTAATGAATTTAAACGCAGATTGGGATATGAGGATCTTGCGACAGGAGGTTCTTTAATTATTTTTAATAAGACGAGGAAATTACTTGAGGATGTGGTTCTCAATTTTATGGAATTCTTTATTGAAGAATCATGCGGTTCATGCTCAACCTGCCGCAATATGCCATACATATTAAAAAATAAGCTGGAAAAGATCCTGCATGGCAATGGTGTAATGCAGGATATTGATGATCTGCAGGAATGGAGCAAAATTCTCAAATTCAGCCGTTGCGGTCTTGGACAGACAGCAGCAAATCCTATCACAACAAGCCTTAAAAATTTCAGATACCTGTATGAAGAGAAAGTTCAAAAAGACAAGGATTTTTATACAGGTTTCAGTCTTGCATCTGCTGTGAAGGAATCCTGTGAGGCTGCAGGACGCAATAATCCATTATTATAATTCATTATTTAAGAAAATATCCTGAGACCATGAATAATAAGGTAACATTTACAATTGACGGCAAAGAATGCAAGGCTGACGGAGGCAAATTTATTGTTGAAGCTGCAAAAGAAAACGGCATCTATATACCTACTCTCTGTAACTTCCCGGGATTAAAACCCAAGGGATCGTGCCGGATTTGTACTGTTAAAGTCAATGGCCGGCTGATGACTTCTTGCACTTCGCCAGTTCAGGAAGGAATGGTGATTGAAAATAATATTGAAGAACTGAATGAAATTCGGAAAGCCATCATTGAAGTTTTGTTCGTATCAGGAAATCATTTTTGTCCTGCTTGTGAAAAAAGTGGCAATTGTGAGCTGCAGGCCCTGGCTTACCGGTTCCGGATGATGGCTCCACGGTTCACTTTTAATTTTCCGGAAAAAGAAGTGGATTCATCCCATCCATTGATCATCAAGGACCAGAACCGTTGTATTCTTTGTAAACGCTGTATGAGAGGTATTAAGGATGAACAGGGGAAGAGCATTTTTGCATATAAGAACAAAAGTAACAAAGCACAGGTTGTGGTGGACAGTGTCCTTGCAGCCCAGCTAACACCTGAAAAAGCCCAGGAAGCCATGGATTTATGCCCTGTCGGATCAATACTTGCACGGGAAAAAGGCTTTATTACTCCTATTGGGAAACGGAAATATGATAAGTCACCAATTGGCAGTGATATTGAAAAAACAGAAAAATAAAATTTAAAGTAATGTACAAACCAGTAGTTGCTACAACTTCTCTGGCCGGATGCTTCGGCTGTCATATGTCACTTCTGGATATTGATGACAGGATTCTGGAGCTGATCGAGCTTGTTGAATTCAATAAATCACCCATTAATGATATCAAGACTTTCACTAAACAATGCGACATTGGCCTTATTGAAGGTGGATGCTGCAACAGTGAAAATGTCCATGTCCTGAAGGAATTCAGGAAACACTGTAAAATCCTTATCTCGGTTGGAGAATGCGCCATTATGGGTGGGCTGCCCGCCCTCAGGAATGGAATCCCAATCCGGGAATGCCTCAGGGAAGCATACCTGACTGGGCCTTCTGTTACGGCCAATATCGAGCATATAATCCCCAATGACGATGAGTTGCCAATGCTGTTGGATAAGGTCTATCCCTGTCAGGAAATTGTAAAGATTGATTATTATCTTCCGGGTTGCCCTCCAAGAGCTGATCTTATTTGGGAAACCCTGGTAGCATTGATCAAAGGAAAAGAAATTATTCTGCCTTATGAAGTCATCAAATTTGATTAATTAGCAAGATAAATAATATGGGACGCAAAATAACCATTGAACCTGTAACAAGGGTGGAAGGCCATGGAAAGGTCACAATTCACCTGGATGATGATGGCAATGTGGCTCAGACCCGGTTGCATATTGTAGAATTCAGAGGATTTGAAAAATTTGTTCAGGGCCGCCCCTACTGGGAAATGCCCGTGCTCGTCCAGAGGCTATGCGGGATATGCCCGGTCTCACATCATCTTGCCGCTGCCAAGGCACTGGATGTTATTGTTGGAGCAGGGAAGGGAGACGGATTAACCCCGACAGCTGAAAAGATGCGCCGGTTAATGCATTACGGACAGATGTTTCAATCCCATTCCCTTCATTTTTTTCATCTCGCCTCTCCTGATCTGTTGTTCGGGATTGATGC
>CAYWEQ010000165.1:2104-3867 GCA_964457185.1 uncultured Rikenellaceae bacterium | reverse complement strand
ATCCTTTTTAAGAGGAAGCAGGTTATTCTGATTCTTCAGCAGTACAATTGATTTAAGGGCCGTCTCCATTGCCAGAGCTTTATTCTGTTCGCTGTTGTTCACGCTGTAAGGTATCCGAGCATACTTAACCATTTCCGGCGGATCGAACATGCCAAGCTTAAATCTTGCTGTGAAAAGTCTCTTAACTGAAACGTCAATTTCCTTTTCCGTGATTAATCCTTTATCAAGTGATTCCTTCAGGTTCCTGTAAACCGATCCGCATTCAAGATCTGTACCTGCACTGACACCTGCGGCTGCAGCTTCTGCGGGAGTTTCAACAACCTTGTGAAATCTGTAAATATCATTTATGGCCCCGCAGTCGGAAACAATGTATCCTTCAAATCCCCATTCGTTGCGGAGGATATTTTTAAGAAGTGTTTCACTTCCGCAGCAGGTTTCACCGTTGTACCTGTTATAGGCACACATTACAGAATAAGCCTTCCCTTCCTTTATACCCATCTCAAACTGGGGAAGGTATGTTTCCCTCAGATCCCTTTCATCAGTCATTGCATCGAATGAATGACGATCCGGTTCAGGGCCGCTGTGGACAGCATAATGTTTTACTGTAGCTATGGTTTTAAAATATTTCGGATCATCCCCCTGGATACCTTTGATAAACTGTACAGCTATTTTACCACTCAGGAACGGATCTTCCCCATAGGTTTCCTGTCCTCTTCCCCATCGGGGATCCCTGAAAAGATTTATATTAGGAGACCAGAATGTCAATCCCTGGTATATCCTCCTGGAATTATTTCTGACAAATTCATGATGCTTGGCACGGGCTTCATCTGAAATAGCTGTTGATACCCTGAATATCAGATCTTCATCCCATGTCGCTGCCAATCCTATTGCCTGGGGGAAAACTGTAGCTACTCCTGCCCTGGCAACACCATGGAGGCATTCATTCCACCAGTTATAAGCAGGTATGCCAAGCCTGTCGATCGCCGTAGCAGAATTCATCATCTGGCTTATCTTCTCGTCTACGGTTAGTCTGTCAACGAGGTCATTTACACGCTCTTCTACAGAGAGACCTGGATTCTGAAACGGGAACTCATAGGATTGCTGGGATCTGCTATTCTGATTGTAACAAATCAGAACTAATAAAAAAAGAAGCGCTTTGCCTGGGAATAGTCTGAGATTTCTTTTCATAACTTTAATATTATTGATTTATTATTTAACCACGGAGTTACACAGTTTTTCACGCCCTCTCCCACTCCCGCCATCACCCCCTCTTTTCTTTGTACCGTTGCACCATTGTGCCGTTACGCCTTCGATCTTCTGTAAATACAATCCTTCATATCGCAAAGGCTGCAGGTATACGGTGCTCTTTTTACATTCTTCCCTATGCCAATCAATCCGCTGACAGACTTAATCGGATCCATCAGAGCGGAAGGTGTTAACCGTATCCCGCAGAAATTATCAGGCATCAGCTCAAAGAGCTTATGCTGTTCAACTACCATCCATCCGCAGTATCCCGGGCTGAAACGGTTTGTTATTCTCCTGTCCATGACCTTCATATCCTCCTCCATCTGGTTCTGCATCAGGTCTGCAGCAGCCTCAACAGCTTCACTGCCCACAACATCATAAACATAACCCCTTAGCAGATCGTTATCTTTCATCGATTTTTTGCTCCTTATTCCAATTCCCTCCCCTGCAGTACAGAGGAATAATGCTGCCGAATCTGATTTTTTTATCTGGCCGTATATAATCTTCTTAATATTGAA
>CAYWEQ010000165.1:0-2004 GCA_964457185.1 uncultured Rikenellaceae bacterium | reverse complement strand
AGTATGAATACCTTATTCAGCACATCCCGTTTGTCCATCTCTTCCAGCCATGGATCAAGTCTTGAAGGTTCAAAAATGATATTTGTCTGGAAGAATTGAGCGCCGGCATTTACCTTTTTATGGTCCCTGATCGCCTGCATTTCGGGTTCAGATGCAAATGGTGAAGTTGCCGCGCCCAGGAAATACATTGGAGGATGCTTTATTTTTCTTCCGTCAAGATAAACCCCTTCATCTCTCATTTTTCTCAGTATCCATAGCATCTGAACTGAGTCGATATCGACAAAATTCAAATCTCCTGCCGGGGAGGGGCCCACTCTGGCACTGTCGCCGGTAATGCAGAGAAGATTCCTGATTCCAAACTGACCTGCACCTATCGCCGTTGACTGAAGTCCTGTGCGTGTAGTATCGCGGGCAGCTATCTGGAGAACAGGTTCAACCTGAAGGTCATTTGCCACCTTACAGCATGCCAGGCTTGACATTTTAGGAGTTGCAGAAGAAGCATCAGTGAAGTTTATTGCTGTAACAAAAGGTTTAACAAGCCCGATCCCCTTTATCAGCTTTTCTGAAGCGGCACTTAAAGGAGGAGCTACTTCTGTTGCGACAACAAATTCACCATTTTTTAACTTTTTTTCAAGGTTTGAAGCTGGTTCCCGGTACTCAGCCTTGTGGTATTCAGAATCTCCGGCCCACCATTCCGGCTGTCTGATAGTTTTGAAGACAGAGTCCCATATCCTGTCTTTCCTCTCTCTGTCTTTTGAAAAGAATCCCCCGATAAATGTTGCTGTTCCGACTTTCCTTACCTGCCGGATCACATCTCCCCATGTTTCCGTACCCACCTTGTTCCAGTCAAGGGGAGGAAGTATTTCCAGGAGTGTCTTTTCACGGCCTTTTTTCAGTGCCCGCTTATAGATAGAATACCAGATACATTTTCGGGTCTCATCTATATAGCATCTTTTTTCAGGTGTCACTCCTCCGCATGGTCCGTTTCTCATCCCTTTCGGGCATTCCATCGGGCAGATCAGGGCTGTCTCCTGGAGCAGACAGTTACCGCACATCCTGCAGCCAAACAAAGGGCCTTTAAAAGCCAGTTCTGCTTTTGCGAGAAGCCGTCTTCCGAATTTTTCCTTTTTAAACGGATAAAAGGCAGGCTGCCATCTTCGCGCGGGTTTTATACCTGACATCTCACTGGTGGGTCTGGAAGTATTCTACAAATCTTACTGCAAAATCGTCTCTTCCGAGGACGAGGTCGGTGGCACGTACCATTGCGGTAATTTTTTCAGGATTGGCAATGGGGCATGTCAGACCATTATAGATCGACAGGGCCATATACGCGGCATTCAAAGATTCCCTGTCGGGTAATCCAAAAGATATATTGCTGGCACCCTGTGTAATATTATGCCCAAGCTTCCTGTGGACCAGGCGTATCGTTTCAAGAGTTACCAGGCAGGCTTTCTGATCAGCGCTTACTGCCATTGCCAGTGGATCGATTATTACATCTTCTGCTTTAATACCTGTTTTTACGGCTCTTTCAATTAATTTTTCCGCGATAGCGAGTCTTTTTTCCGGATCATTAGTTATTCCTTCATCATCCATGCATAATCCTATAATTGCTGCACCATATTCCTTTGCAACCGGAAGCAGTGCTTTCATAGAAGCTTCCTCTCCATTAACAGAATTGATCAGGCATTTGCCTTCTGCAACTTTAAGAGCAGCTTCAATAGCTTTAGGATTCGGAGAATCAAGACATAGCGGGACATCGAATTTCTCCTGCAGTTTCCTGACGGTTTCAGGGAGAAGCTTTTCATCATCCACACCCGGGAATCCGACATTCACATCGAGTACATCTGCTCCAGCTTTAATCTGGCTTTCTGCAAGTTCGAGCACATATTCAAAATTACCCTCCTGAAGGGTGGAAACCAGCTTTTTTCTCCTTGTGGGATTTATGGATTCACCAATAATAATAACCGGACCATCGGTATCAATTACAACTTCCTTGTACCTTCC
>CAYWEQ010000164.1:0-3944 GCA_964457185.1 uncultured Rikenellaceae bacterium | reverse complement strand
TAACGGCCATCAGCCGATGAATATACCCCTTTTGATTTCTGTTGAATCTCATAGTGCAATTTCACCAAGGGTAAAATCTCTTTTTAAAAATAAGGTATTGAAAGACCAGCTAAATCCCGCTGCAAAGCCCATAAAAGTAGAAAGAGAAGGCTTCCCTGTACAATTGGACGGCAAGACGGCGATGGTTTTAAAGGCCGTCTAAGTTTTTTCATAAAGCCAGGAAATTACGATTGAAAGGTACATTCTATATCTTTATAAAATCCTCAGAAACAAGATTTGCTATATATGGTATAGATTTTAATTTTTTATTGATAGAGTAGATTGGCAAATACACAAAAACTGTACAAATAGGCAGCAGAAGAGGTGAGTTAATGTCCTATGAGCCCTTGATTTTAAATGGTAGGCGATGCTGGTTTCGAACCAGCGACCTCTTCCGTGTGAAGGAAGCGCTCTACCCCTGAGCTAATCGCCCATAGTTGCCTATAAAATAACACTTTTTCTCTTATCATTGTCAACCTCCAATTGCCAAATTTTGAATTTTGGAAGCAGCAAATTTTTAGCCCATTTAGAAAATCCAATAAATTCAATAGACATAGACGTTGCATAAACAGATTCAATTTTGATCTGTCATTCCTGCAGTCCTTAAGCGGGAAATTAGAAACAGAGGCACTGGATGCCCGATTGAAAACTTCGTGCATGACAAAAGAATGTTACATCAGGAGTCAATTTACAGTGAACTCTAAAGCTTGCTTTATTATTGATTCTAAATGCGCTTCTATCTTGCATTTGCGGGTATCTATCTCCAATATTTTTGCAACTGATGGGTTATTTTTGATATTGTTCTGATATAAGATCAGATGCTTTTCTTCAATCCCCATCTTCGAACCAGTAAATGATTAACAAATGATTGACAAAACAGTGTTCTTTTGCTATTAATTAAGCATAATTCAGAAAAAAGTCAGGGGGGTCAGAAATAGACAGCAATTTCTCAAGGAAACAGGCTAAATGGTCGGGTCTTTATTCCGAATAATATGACAGGGTGCTGCTTTTCATATTTTATAGTCTCTAAAAATGCCAGCCTTTTTATGAGAAGGGGAAGGAAAATGGAAAGTGGAATGTATTAATGGAAAATTTAATCAAATGTTTGTTGGTTGAAATTACGGCTTGTCAATCACTCAATCCTGAGACATTAAAAAGGTGATATTGAATGTAATCTGAAACAATACTGATAACCTAAATTAGAAGCTTTTCAGGCGGTAAAGGAAGGGGGAAAATGACATTAAAAACTTTTTTAAAAGGATGGGAAATTGTGAATATGTACAAACTGTTGCATGAAAAATCTTTTCCATGCCTCATATCAGTGTTTATAATTTATAGCGTCCTGTACATGGGATTGCTCACTCCTGTCTGGGCATTAGAACCTGCGCCGCCCGGAGAAATTGAAAGACTTAAGGCTGAAGGCCAGTTCGAGAGCAGCCTTGAAATGGCGAAGAGAGTTGGCAATCATAAGGTTGCCCCGCATCTTATCACAAAACTCAAAGAAAAGATTCGCTTGCTACAGGAAAAGAGAGGACAGCGTCACTTTGGAATCATTGCTTCGCCTCCGCCTGGCAGGCAGGGAGGTCTGCCTTCCATTGGATCACCAAAAATTTTTGCTCTTCTTATTGAATTCCAGGATCATACCCATACTTTCTCGGCGGCTGATATTGATGACATGCTTTTTGACGATGGAAATCCTGCAAACTTTCCCAGAGAAAGCTTAACCGAGTATTACAAACGTGCATCATACAACCTTCTCGATTTGGGTAATGGAACCACTCTCGGCTGGTATCAGACCGCATATAACCGGAGTGCGGTTACTGACAGAGAGGCTCTCATTAAAGAAGTCCTCAATCATTATGACGGCCTGGGACACGATTTCAGTCAGTATGATAATGATAATGACGGTGATATTGAATACTTTATTGTGATGTGGGCTGGACCTTCGGGTGCCTGGGCTACATTTTGGTGGGGCTGGAATCTGAATTGGGGCGACGGTACATATACAATCGACGGTAAAACATTGTCCAATTACTCCTGGCAGCAGGAATCGGACAGCCCGTCTGTTGTAATGCACGAAACAGGGCATTCATTCGGACTGCCTGATTTATATGATTACGATAATACTGTAGGTCCCGGTGGCGGTGTCGGCGGCTTTGATATGATGGATGGAAATATCGCTGATGTGAATTGCTTCTGGAAGTGGATGCTCGACTGGCTAACACCGACCGTTGTTTCCGGTGGGCTTCAGAATCTGACACTGGATGATACCGCAACCTCAACAGAGTGTGTTCTTATCTGGCCGGGGATAGCTCTTGCAGATATCTTCAGTGAGTTGTATATAGTGCAAAACAGGCAGAACGTGGAAAATGATTCTGGTTTATGGTTTACGCCTGACGGTTTGGCCATATGGCATATAGATGCAACCCTTGACGGTTCAGGCAACAATTTTGCCTATAATAATTCCGACACCAGTCACAAACTGGTCAGGCTGATGGAAGCAGACGGACTTGAAGAGATTGAAACAACTGGCTGTTGCAGTGGATGTAGCTGTGCATATGCTGACAGCGGGGATATTTACACCGCAGGTGATGCAATTGGTCAAAATACCACTCCGTCTAGTGATAAATACGACGTCACTGACTCTTGTGTCAGGGTATGGAATATCTCTGACCTGGGTATGGCTGCGGGGTCAGAAATGTCAGCAAGTTTCAGCACGATCTGCAACCAGCCTCCTGTCTGCGATGCGAATGGCAATTACACTGCCGAGTGTCAGGGCAATACAACGACAGTATCTCTTGATGGCTCCGGTTCCAGTGATCCTGATCCGGGAGATACCCTGACTTACTTGTGGACAACAAATTGTCCGGGGGGTAGTTTTAACGACGCGGCCATCAGCACCCCGATTCTGACAGTCAACACCGCACCTGGATGTGTTGTCAGCTGCACCGTATACCTGACTGTTACTGACGGTGTTGGAGAATCCAGTAACTGCTCGGCATCGGTGACAATCCATGATACGCAAAACCCTGTCATTAGTTATTGCCCGGTGAATGTAACTATCGAGTGTGATGAATCGACTGATCCATCGCATACGGGAAGTGCAACTGCAACAGACGCATGTGATGTCTCACCGCTTGTAACTCATGCAGACACCATAACTCTGGGAACCTGTCCGGATGAATGGCAGATAGCTCGCATGTGGACAGCGAATGACGATTGCGCACACTCAAGCAACTGCCAGCAGACTATCAATGTTGAGGATAACACAGCCCCGGCGATTACCTGCCCGGCAGACATAACTATCGAGTGCGATGAGTCGACTGAGCCTTCAAACACAGGCAGTGCCACTGCTATAGATAACTGTGACGGCAGCCCGACTGTAACATTTGCAGATGTAGTCGCTTCCGATCCATCATGTCCTGTGGAAAAGAATATCACCAGAACATGGTCGGCAGCAGATGCATGCGGCAATGTGAATTCATGCAGTCAGGTTATCACAGTGGAAGATACTACAGCGCCGGTCATAGCCTGCAATGCACCTGCTACTATTACACCGCCGGATGCCCCGATTTCCTTCACCGCTTCGGCAACAGACAACTGTGATACCGATCCGGCTGTTGCAATAACTGCATACGACTGTTTTACCTATACCAAGAAAGGGAAGCGGATTAACAAGACAGAATCCTGTATAGTGCAAGTGAACAATAATGTGGTTACCATTCTTGATTCAGGGGGTGTAGCTGATACGATCACGTGGGCTGTCCGCTCCTCTGACTGTGCCGGAAACGTATCAACCAGCTCATGCTCCGTGCATGTAGTGAATCCGGCCAAGTAAAAGAATTTGAAAGTTAATTTTCAAGGGCAGAGTCAGTAATTGATCTGCCCTTTGTTTTTATTCATAT
>CAYWEQ010000163.1:0-3951 GCA_964457185.1 uncultured Rikenellaceae bacterium | reverse complement strand
GTAAAAATGGATGTTGATAAGCTACTCAACCTCCTTAATAAAGCCCTGGCAGATGAATGGTTGGCTTATTACCAATACTGGATCGGGGCCAAAGTCGTTAAAGGGCCGATGAAAGATGCCGTCATTGCAGAACTCACCATTCATGCCACTGAGGAATTAAGCCATGCAGAACTGATAGTGACAAGAATAGTACAGCTGGGGGGAACACCTGTTCTTTCACCGGATAAATGGTTAAAAATCACAAATTGCGGCTATGATGCACCTGAAGATCCATATGTCGAGGTAGTTCTTGACCAGAATATCAAAGGTGAACAATGTGCAATCCGCACATATAGCGAACTTCTTGATATTACAAGGGAGGCCGATCCTGTGACGTATAATATAATTTTAACCATTATTTCACAGGAAGTGGAACACGAGGAAGACCTCTCTGCTTTAAAAGAAGATCTGGAATTGATGCTCATGAAAAGAAAGTAATATGGAAATTACATTTGATGGAGGGAAGGTAGTCACTGCTCATCTGCATGGCCATGCTATTAAAACGGATCAGCCTCTTGATAACGGAGGTGGCAACACCGCACCTGCTCCCTATGATCTTTTTCTTGCATCTATTGGAACATGTGCAGGAATATATGTTAAATCGTTTTGTGACAACCGTAATATTCCGACAGAAGGCATAAAGATCATTCAGAGTTATGAGTGGAACAAGGAGACAGGATTGCCGGTTACAATAAAACTTGACATCAAATTACCTGCTGATTTTCCTGAAAAGTATAAAGCCTCCTTAATCCATGTGGCTGACCTTTGCAAAGTCAAAAAGACCATGGCAAATCCACCTGTATTCGAAATAATTACTTCAGAGCTCCACTGAGTTATAGTTATGTGAGGTACATATTGATCAACTGTTCATAAAGCTCCTGTTTCCCGCTTATAGTTTTCGGTTCTTCACTTTTCACAGCTAAATCCCGTAATTGCCTGAGCGTAAGCTTACCCTTTTCAAAATCCTTTCCGGGGCCCCTGTCGAAAGAAGCATATCTCTTTTTCCTCATTTTGAGATAGTCGCTCTCTTTCAGTATTTTATCAGCAATCAGCAATGCTCTTGCAAAAGTATCCATGCCGTCGATGTGAGCGATGAATATATCCTCAACATCGGTTGAGTTGCGTCTTATTTTTGCATCGAAATTAATACCGCCTGTTTTAAATCCTCCTGCCCTCAGGATCACCATCATTGCTTCTGTAACCTCAAAAACATTCGTCGGGAACTCATCCGTATCCCATCCGTTCTGGTAATCACCCTTGTTGGCATCGATGCTTCCAAGCAACCCGGCATCTGCAGCAACCTGGAGGTCATGAGCAAATGAGTGCCCTGCAAGCGTGCCATGATTAACTTCCACATTCAGCTTAAAATCCTTGTCAAGATTATAATGACGAAGGAATCCAATTACCGTGGCGGCATCATAATCATACTGGTGCTTTGATGGTTCCATGGGTTTAGGTTCAATAAGGAATGTTCCCCTGAAGCCGTTTTTGCGGCCGTAATCCCTGGCAAGTGTCAGCATCATGGCCATATGATCAAGCTCCCGCCTCATGTCTGTATTATGAAGGCTCATATATCCTTCCCTGCCACCCCAGAAAACGTAATTTTCACCTCCAAGCGCTATTGTAGCATCAATGGCATTCTTAAGCTGTGCGCCTGCATTGGCGACTACAGCAAAATCCGGATTAGTGGCTGCACCATTCATGTAACGGGGATTTGAAAAAAGATTGGCTGTTCCCCAGAGGAGTTTAACTCCGGTCTGCTGTTGTAATTTCTTCATTACCGGCACAAATTTATCAAGCCGTTTTTCGATATCGAGAACAGATCCCTCCCCTCCTACAACATCCATATCATGAAAACAGTAAAAGGGAGCGCCTATTTTTGTGATGAACTCAAATGCCGCATCCAGCCTGTGTTTTATCTTATCATCAGCCGGCAGGTCTTTCCATGGATAAATATGGGTTGCGCTCCCGAACGGATCGCTCCCGTCTCCGCAGAAAGAGTGCCAGTAAGCTATTGCAAAACGGAGATGATCTTTCATCTTTTTGCCCGATACGACCTGGTCAGGATTATACCACCTGAATGACAGGGGATTCTTTGAATTTTTCCCTTCGTACTTTATTTTCCCTATCCCGGGATAATACTCTTTTTTGCTTTTGTAAATCATATTACTGGTTTTTATTGTTTGACTTATAATGTTGCAAGATAGTTAATCCACTTTGAATATGCTTCATTATAAGCATCTGCTTTAGATTTGTCAGGCGCTGTTACTCCGACTTCTTTTAAACCTGCAAATGCCTCTTTTACAGACTTATAATAACCGCATCCGATGCCGGCGCCTCTTGCTGCGCCAAGAGACCCGTCAGTGTTGTACAGGTGTATCTCGGTGCCTGTTATGCATGACAGAGCTTCCCTGAATATGATGCTCTGGAACATGTTCGCCGCTCCGGCCCGGATGACCGAAGGGACAATACCTGTTTCCTTCATTATATCAAGACCGTATCTGATTGAAAAAACAATTCCTTCCTGGGCTGCTCTGAAAAGATGTGCATTTGTATGTGTATTGAAATTCAATCCGAGTATTCTTGCACCAACATCCCTGTTTTCCAGCATCCTCTCGGCACCGTTGCCAAAAGGCATGATGTTGAGTCCTTCAGAACCGGGGGATACATTTCCGGCAAGCTCATTCATTTGGTCGTAGCTCATATTGCCACCCGCATTTCTTCTTAACCATGAATTTAGAATGCCTGTTCCGCTTATACACAGGAGGACACCCAGCCGTGGTTTATCTGGTTCATGGTTAACATGAAGGAAACTGTTTACCCTGGAAAATGGTTCATGCTTCTTCTGGTCTGTAACTCCATATATCACACCTGATGTTCCAGCGGTTGCTGCAACTTCGCCAGGTTCCATTACGTTCAGCGACAATGCATTATTGGGCTGATCACCGGCCCTGTATGACACCGGTATCGACTCCGGCAGGTCAAGTTCAGAGGCAATATTTTTCAACAGTTTCCCCTGGATGGAAAATGACGGTACTGCTTTTGCAAGGATGTTTTCATCAAATCCAAAGAAA
Organism: uncultured Rikenellaceae bacterium; assembly: GCA_964457185.1. GTDB lineage: Bacteria > Bacteroidota > Bacteroidia > Bacteroidales > VadinHA17 > LD21. The sequence continues at coordinate 838 of CAYWEQ010000163.1, read as the reverse complement.
TCCATAAGTTCCTTTGAAATACCTTCTTCCCTGAAATCCCAGAAAATTCCTTCTGAAAGTCCGGAGAAAGTTGTCAAAGGTTCGCCGGTGAGCCGCAGCGCAAAATAATCTCCGGGAAGCATAATCTTACGGATTTTCTTATACAACTCAGGCTCATTCTCCTTTACCCATGCCAGTTTTGTGGCGGTAAAGTTCCCCGGAGAATTTAAAAGATGCGAAAGGCAAAAATCCTTTCCTATCCCGTTGAATGCCTTTTCACCATAAACAACAGCTCTGCCATCACACCAGATTATTGATGGTCGGAGAACTTTAAAATCTTTATCAAGAGCTACAAGGCCGTGCATCTGGTAAGAAATACCGATTGCACCAATTTCTTTTTTCTTTGCTCCAAGCTGATTATTGCAGTCAGCTATCGAGTCTTTCAGGTTTGTCCACCAGGTTTCAGGTTCCTGTTCGGCCCATCCTGGTTTTCCGGCAATGATCTTCATCTCATCCTGCGGGTAAAATGCTGAAGCAAGGCATTTACCTGATTCGCCGTCAATTACCGAAGCTTTGACTGATGAGCTTCCGAGGTCTATTCCAAGTAGAAACATATATTGGCATTATATTAAAGAATTCTCTATTTCAGTTACTTTTCATTCTACCCCCCTGCCCCCCTGAAGGGGGGTTAAAACCCAAAACAATACTAAACAGGCAAATGGGTTTATAGCCCCCCTTCAGGGGGGATTGGGGGGTCATCCTTATTTAATTCCCGGTATATCTGTATATCTATATCTTTCATAGTATTCCAGATCATTTTCTGGTTTTTCAACTCCATCCGGGAGAGGCCTTTTTGAGA
>CAYWEQ010000162.1:0-3978 GCA_964457185.1 uncultured Rikenellaceae bacterium | reverse complement strand
TCTCATTATCAGTTGTTCTGGCTAAGGGCATCAAGTCTGGATTTCACTTCATCAAGTATCCCGTCATTATCAATGGTATAGTAATCTTTAAGGCTCTGAAGGGTTGCCCTGGCCTGGAGATTATCCCCCTTTTTAACGCTTATATCCGACAGGAGGATGAACATTCTTGCCATCCAGTACTGGTGCGGAGTATTCTGATCAATGAACTCATTAATAATCTTCTCGGATTCTGTTACCTGATCTCTTTTGAATAACAGTTCAGCAATCCTGTATTTTGATTCCGCACCTTCAACACTAGCGACTTCAGTGGCCGTTTTACTGAAATCATCCAGGGCTGCATCAAAATTATTCATACTGTAATTTGCCTTGGCTCTCATGAACACTGACTCTCTGATAAGCTCTTCCGGGATATTTACTGTATTGTTTATCTTGTCAGCAGCTGATATTGTTTTCTGTGCGTCTCCGAGCTGGTAAGCCGATCTGAGGCCTCCCCTGAGGGCAATTATTTTATTTTCAGAATTTCCGGCTGCCTGTTCCAGCATCTCATAATACCTGAGCGATGAGGTAAAATCCTCACGATCATAAGAAAGGCCGGCTGCTGCAGTCAGTGCCTGCTCGGTAAACTGGTTGTTGGGTGCTCCTGTGACAGTATTATACATTTTCAGGGCTTCTTCTTTATTTCCTGTATAGTTAAGGCTTTCGGCAAGGTAGAACTGCGCATTTTGCAGGAAGCTTCCGTTCGGAAACTCATTAAGATAATTCCTTAATACTTCTGTTGCCCTGTCATACTTGCCTGTGATATACAGATTCTCACCTGAGATGTAAAGAAGCGAGTCCTTCTCAGCAAGGTTCACATCGCCGTATCCCTGCAGAGTCTTTAGATATGCAAAATAGGAATCAACATCGTTTATTTCGACATAAGTATTTTTAAGACCGGTCATTGCATAACGGGCCTCAGGAGTTGACTTATAATTTTCAATGACTTTCTTATACTGGGCAATAGCCTTTTCGTTTTCTCCCAGGTTATAATAAAGGAGACCAAGTTGAACTATTGCCCGTGGAACAAACTGGGTTGACTGATATGAATTTATTATTGTATTGAAGTCGGCCTCTCCCTTGCTGTACTCATTCAGCACAAGGTATGCCCTGCCTCTCTCAAAAATTGCATTTGGCACATAGGCGGAAGCAGGATACCTGGATGTGAGCAATGTAAGGACTTCAGCTTTTCCTCTTTCATTCCCCATGAGGCCGAGTGAAAATCCTTTCTGAAACATAGCATAATCGGCATCCACCTTTCCGAAATCGATGACTTTATCGTAATAGCTTATTGCCTCAGGGTAGCTTGTGGTGATATAGTAACAGTCTCCGATCCTGTTCCTTGCATCGGCCATCACTTCTGATCTCACATCAGCTACATTTGATTCAAATGTTTTCAGGTGTGTGAGAGCATTTGCATAATCCTGAAGGCTGTAAAGGGTATAACCCAGGTTATATCTTACAAGCCGGGACTCATTCAGGAGCATGGAACCCGGAATCGTCATAAATTCTTCATAATCGGCTTTTGCGTTTTCGAAGTTTCCAAGCCGGTAATTGGCTTCACCTCTCCAGTAGATTGCGCGTGCTTTCAGCTGACGGTCATATTTCCCATATTTAAGCGATTTCTCGAACATGTTTACTGAAGCTTCAAGCTCCATATTCTTAAACAGTTCCATACCCCTGTAGAATGCCACTCGCTGGTACGCTTCCTCCAGACGTGTATCCTTGCTTCTTATCCTGTCAAGGGATGCCAGGGCTGCCTTATAGTTCTTTGCCTGCAAATAGGTAGACACCAGATAATTATAAGCCTCTTCTATCCTGTCAGAACCGGGATATTGTTCAATATACCTCTGGAAAGAAGCTATTGCCTCACCGAACGGGGAATATGATGTCTCATATGTGATCTTTGCATAATTGAACAGGGCATCCTCCCTGATTTTTTTATCAAAATTCATTTTAGAGGCTTCCGAGAATCCGAACTGTGCCCGTTTCTTGTCTCCTTTCTGCAGATAGCAGTCTCCGAGGATATACCATATATTCTGGCTGAGAAGATCTGACCTTGATCCGATTTCACGCAACAGTTTTATTGCCTTATCGATCTCCCCGGTTTTGTAATAGCAGTAAGCAAGCTGGAATTTATCCTCCCTTCCGCTTATTATTGTGCCCGTGGCAAATTTTTCGAGATAGGGCAATGCCTCCTTATAATTACCCTTATTATAATATGCATCTCCTATAAACCTGTATAGTTCAACAGATCTCTCCTTCCCTGCTGAATTTATCAGGTCGGGGGCAATTTGCAGTATCTGGTCATAATCCTTTTCAAGATATAGTATCTGGACAATATAAAAGGGAACCACGCTTCCGAATGTCTCATCGCCCTTAAGCCTGGAGAACCCATCCATTGCCGTCTGGTACATTTTCTGTTCATAGGCAATGTGAGAAAAATAGTAGAGGGCCGGAGGAGTATATTCGGTGTCAATATCCTTTATTTCTGAGAACATCAGCAGAGCTCTCGGCTTTTCGCCTCTTATAAAATGGGAATAACCAAGCCTGAAGAAATACTCAGGCAGTTTTTCCGGGGGAAGTTGCTGCCTGTTAACCTGTTCATAGTATGTAACTGCCTTCCTGTAATTTTTATTCTGGTAGAAATAATCGCCAAGTGCAAGGTATGCTTCGTTGATCCGCGGGCTTTCCGGATGGGTGCTGATGAAAGACACCATTCTGTATTCAGCATCGGGATTAAAGAGGTTCAATGCAGCAACCGACCTGTAATATTCTGCATCTGCTACTGTAAGCTGGTTTTTATCGTCATTGCTGTTTATATATGAATCAAAAAGCCTGATCGCTGCCGGATACTTTTCTTTATTGAATAATTCCATTCCCCTTGTGAAATCAGACGCAAGCTCCTGTCCGGTAAAAGCGACCTGGCATACTGCATTACTGAATGAAATAAGAAAAAGGCTGATAGTAAAAAAGTATCTGTTTCTGTTCATAACTTGTTCCATTTGGCTTTTCTCTTTTTGATCCGTTTTGCGTCCTGATGTTTTATCTCCTGCATAACATATTAATAGATAGCCATATATAACACATTACCATTTTAAAAATCAAACATAAAATTACAACTATTAAACGCCTGCAGCCGGGCTTTATTATTGATTTTATCAACATCCAAATGTTAGTTATCAATTCTTTCTTTATTTTGCAGATTAAATGATCCGGAAATGCAGGAGATTCTTCCACTGGATGTAATTATTGACCTGAAAAAATGCCTGATATGGCAGCATGATCACCTGGTTCTTTCCAATATTAACCTCAGTGTAAGAAAAGGTGAATTCATGTATCTCGTCGGCCGGGTCGGAAGCGGAAAAACAAGCCTGATCAAGACCATTAACGCCCAGATACCTCTTAAAGAGGGCACAGGTGTTGTTGCAGGATTCAATCTTTTAAAACTGAGAACAAAGGATATTCCAATGCTTCGAAGAAAGCTTGGCATAGTTTTTCAGGACTTTCAGCTGCTTATTGACAGATCTGTACATGACAACCTTGAGTTTGTGCTGAAGGCAACAGGCTGGAAAAACAAAAATGAGATAAATGCACGTATCGGTGAGGTGCTTGAAAAGGTGGGCCTTGGATTGAAGGGTTACAAAATGCCCCATCAGCTTTCAGGAGGCGAGCAGCAGCGTGTTGTAATCGGCCGTGCTCTGCTGAACGATCCGGATATTATCCTGGCTGATGAGCCGACCGGGAATCTTGATCCTGAAACTTCAGAGGGAATAATCAGATTACTGATAGATATCAGCAAGACAGGAAGGGCTGTCGTAGTTGCCACTCATAACTATACCATCCTTAAGAAATTCCCTGCCCGCACCGTTAAGTGCGAAAATGAGAAGCTTGTCGAAGTGAAGGGTGATGAGGAGATTGAACTGGAGAAACTTTAATAGC
>CAYWEQ010000161.1:0-3989 GCA_964457185.1 uncultured Rikenellaceae bacterium | reverse complement strand
GATGTCTCTTTAAATATGCTCAGGTTGGTAAGAATTATATCAGCAAGGTTAAGCCTTTCAGGTGAATATTTTATTTTATCCTCCTGGCCTCTTCCCCATACAAGCATATTCTCGATAAGTGATATGACCCTTTGAGCATAATCTATGCTTGAATTGGCAAATGTGTCATACTTTTCCTTGTATTCCTTTTCTTTAAGGAGATTAAGCATATAAAGGATGTTTACAACAGGGCTCCTGAGATCATGAGAAATCACTGAAAATATCTTGTTTTTCATCTGAATGGTCTCCGACAGCTGTATATTCTGCATAGCGATCCTGCTGCTTTGTTTTTCTATCTCTTCATTCCTGGTTTTCAGTTCCTGGGTCCTTTGGTTGACAAGAAGCTCAAGATTCCGGTTCATAAATTCAAGCTCATTCTGCAGCTTTTCCTTCTCGTAATATGATTTGACCCACCTGTACAGGATCAGAGCTGCCTGTATCAAAACGAACACTACAATAACATATGTCAGGACATAACCCTGAGTGGTTCCGGATTTGCCAAGAGATACTCGTATATCGTGTATCCCGCCTGCAACAAGAAGAAGAAAAGCCAGGAAGTAAACAATATCAAAAAGATTCTTTTTCATTATGCCCATGAGGCTCTGGGCAATACTATAAACCATAAGGATTATCATTACGGGGTAGAGTACTAAAGTGCTATAGCTGAAAATCTTAACAGGGAGAAACAGTGTTAAAATTGCGGCAGTTGCAAAGAATACTGTTGTTGCAAGGGTAAAGATCCTGAAATATTTATTGGGATAGAGAACCAGAGCGAACCAGACCCAGCCTGTTATCACAAGGTAAAGTCCCAGATATTCATACCTGACAATCCATGTCCAGCTGAGATTAAATAGATTATTTATCAGATAGTGTGATGTAAAGAGAGGCCTTAATGCCAGACCTATCGTGGTCAGGGAAAAGAATCCCATTACCTTTTCTTTGGGTGACAGGATGTAGAAGAACAGGAAAAATAACGAAAAACCAAGGAGAAGGCTTATCACCGCCCAGTTTCCTGCCCAGCTGTTTGCCAGCCGTCCCTGAACCGCAGAGAATGTTCCGATCTTCATTGGCAGCCAGAACCCTCCCCTGCGATGTGAATAGTTGGCAACGTTAATTACAATTGACAGGGAATCGGACCGGGTATCATACCTGAAAAAATTCCTGCTGTATCCGGGCTCAGTTTCTTCTGCCGATTTCCCCGGGATCCCGTTCCCTCCGAAATATCTGTCGTTTATATATATATCATAGGATGAATCAAAAACAGGCAGATCAAATCCAAGCGGCTTCCTGAATCCTGAGGGAAGAATTACCAGTAAGCGGTATGTTGCATAACCCTCTTTTTCCGTTCTGACCGATTCCTGAGGATAATCTGTCCAGTATGATGGCACCTTGCCATAATAGTCGGGTACCGGGCTTTTCGATTCAAAATCATATGGACGGAGCATTTTCTTCCAGTAAAACTCCCATTCACCGTTAAGCTTGAGAAATAAAAGTTCATCTGCTTTCATCCGGCTGAGATCCATTACGCCTTTGACGGCTTTGGGCTCAGTTCCTTCAGCAGTCTGATAAATAAATGGTACAAATAATAAGAATATCAGGAATAATCTGATTTTCATGGCTTAATCAGTTATTTAAGCCCCCTGTTTATAAGTAATGCATCTATACCAGGTTCTTTTCCCCGGAATGCAATGTACATCTCAAGCGGATCCCTTGTTCCTCCCCTTGAAAGTATCTCATTTTCAAATTTTGAGGCAACCTCTTTATTGAAAATATCTCCTGTCTCCTTGAAAGCCTGGAAAGCATCGGCATCAAGCATCTCGCTCCAGTAATAGCTGTAATACCCGGCAGAATAACCTCCCGACCAGATATGATTGAAATAAGTCGATCTGTATCTTGGCTTTATTTCCGGTATCAATCCCCATTTTTCCATCGCTTGATTCTCAAAATCCCTGATATCAAGTTCTGTGGGTTCTGTCAGTGAATGGTATTCCATATCAAGAAGCGCAGCGGCAAGGAACTCGGTAGTGGCGAATCCGATATTGAATTTGCTTGCCTTATCAAGCTTTTCAACTATTTCGGGGGGAATTACTTCTCCGGTCTGATAGTGTTTTGCATAGACCTTCAGTACCTCCGGCTCAAGAACCCAGTGCTCCATTATCTGTGAAGGGAGTTCCACAAAATCGCGTGGTACTGAATTGCCCGGATAGGTAATATTGGAAAGAAGACCTGCAAGTGCATGTCCGAATTCATGAAATAATGTTTCAGCTTCACCTGCTGTCAGAAGCGAAGGTTTATCAGCTGAAGGAGGAGTTGAATTCGTGACCATGGTCACAACAGGCGTAATCATCTTACCCTTGAGATCACGGCGCTGGCTTCTGTAACTTCCGCACCATGCACCGCCTCGTTTTGAAGGCCGCGGATAGTTATCGATCATTAGTATTCCTACATGCTTTCCGTCACGTGTTACCTCGAATGTATTTACATCGGGATGATATTTTGGTATATCGTTCCTTTTTGTGAAAGTAAGTCCGTAAAGCCTGTTTGCCACATAGAACATTCCTTCCATCACATTATCAACCTTGAAATAAGGCCGTGTGATCTCATCATCAAGGTCATATTTCTCCTTTTTGATCTTTTCGGAGTAGTACCACCAGTCCCACGGTTCCAGCTTGAATTTTCCGCCTTCTTTCTTTATCAGCTCCTGCTGGGCAGAAGCTTCTGCTTTAGCTACCGGCAAAGCTGCAGCCCACACCTGTCCGAGAAAATCGAACACCCTTTCCGGGATTTTCGCCATGTTCCTTTCAAGGGCGAAATCTGCGAAGCTGTCATAACCTAGTAGTTTTGATCTTTCAGTCCGAAGGCTGGCGATCCTGGCAATTATTGTCTTATTGTCAAATTCATTGTCATTGTCGCCTTTCATGAAATATCCCGTGAAAAGCTTTTCCCTGAGATCACGGCGGTCAGAATATTGCAGGAACGGTGTCATGCTCGGGACCTGGAGAGTGAATACCCATTTACTTTCCATGTTGAGCGACTTTGCCATGGCAGCCGCCTGTGCCATAACCCCCTCGGGCAATCCTGAAAGGTCTTCTTTCCTGTCGATAATAAGTTTAAAACCGTTGGTCTCAGCAAGCAGGTTCTGTCCGAACTTGACCTGCAGCATTGAAAGCTCCTCATTTATCTTGCGAAGCTTATCCTTGTCTTCAGGAGATAGAGATGCACCGCTCCTGACAAAATCCTTGTATGTATCCTCAAGAAGCTTTTTCTCCTCATCGGTAAGCCTGAACTTATCCCTGTTGTCATATACCGACTTAACCCTCTGGAAAAGAGTATCATTCAGATTAATGTCATCCCTGTGTTTTGACGAGAGCGGAGCGAGCTCCCTGCTTAATGCCTGAAGGGAATCGTTTGTGTTGGCCGAATTGAGTGCGCCAAATACCCTGCCCACTTTACTCAGAAGATCACCGCTGTAGGACAGCATCTTGATGGTATTGTTAAAATCAGGTTCCTCCGGGTCGGTAATAATGGCTCTGATCTCATTCTTCTGTTCCTCAAATCCCTTGAGATATGCCGGCATGTAATGCTTCGCCATTATCTGGTCGAATGGGGGAACTTCAAACGGAGTATCCCATTTATTGAAAAAAGGATTGTCACTTTTGGTCTCTTTTTTACATCCTGAGAATCCAATGATTCCTAATATTAAAATCAAAATGGTCTTTTTCATGGTTGGTCTTTCAGTTTAATTTATGGATGCCGAAATGTACAAAATTGATTTTAAAGGACAAGTATAAAAAGAAGGAAAGACATCATCTGATGTCTCTCCGCGATTAACTTTAAACCTGATCGTAGAATTTGGCCGAACGGCCTGTATATTGACTTATTTAATCACTTTAATGACGTTTAATTTCTCATTTTGTTGCAGATTATAGTGTTAATGTTGTGTTAATCAT
>CAYWEQ010000160.1:0-4017 GCA_964457185.1 uncultured Rikenellaceae bacterium | reverse complement strand
ATAGCAGAGAGCAACATTATGCTGAAGGCAGCAAGAAAACATAACAGGGTTGTCCAGGTTGGTCAACAACAAAGAAGCGGCATAGAATGGAAAGCTGCTATGGACTTTATTAAATCCGGACAACTGGGCAAAATCCGCAGAGTGAATATCTGGGCCAATTTCAATTATGGTGCAGGACCGGAAAAAGTGCCTGATGAGCCGGTTCCTGAAGGAGTTGACTATAACATGTGGCTGGGACCAGCGCCACTGCGTCCATTTAATAAATCAAGATTTCATGGCTGGTGGCGGATGTTCTGGGATTATGGCGGGGGGTTAATGTCAGACTGGGGTGTTCACCTTATTGACATGCCACTATGGTCGTTCGATATAAAAACTTTTCCTAAATCTGTTGTTGCATCAGGAGGCATTTATGCGCACCATGACAGGGCTCTTGAAATGGCTGATACACAGAATGTTATTTATGAGATAAATGATTGTCTTATCACATGGGAACATAACGGAGGATTGGAGAGTGGTCCGTTTGGTCAATCATATGGAGTATCATGGATTGGCACAAATGGCACACTGGTAGCTGACAGGGAGCATTGGAGAGTTTTTCCTGAATCGGAAGAAAAGGAATACCGGATGGAAGCGCCGGAAGAATTCAAATCCGATGAACAATCACATATATACCATGTGAGGAATTTTATTGAGTGTATTAAGACCCGGGAAAAACCAGCTGCCGATATTGAAATCGGACACAGGGCAAGCGTTTATGCACATCTGGGGAATATTGCCTACAGAACCGGGAGAAGACTGGTTTATGATCCCGTAACGGAATCAATCCTGAACGATCCTGAAGCAACAGCAATGCTGACTCCATTGTACAGGGAACCTTATAAACTGCCGAAGTATTAAAAATCAAAATACCATGAACAAATCAAAACTTATCATCAGGCCAGCATGTTTAATAATTCTAATATCAATTGGATTACTGGCATACTCACAGGAATGGAAATCCCAGTTAACCGAAAAGTGGGAACCTGTACCAACTAAAGTTACACCCGGAGAAGGAACTGCAGCACCTTCAGATGCTATTATACTCTTTGACGGGCAGGATCTTTCAAAGTGGGAAAGTGAAAAGGGGGGGCCTGCACCCTGGAAAGTGGAGAATGGGTGCTTCACTGTACTGCCCGACAAGGGATCGATCCAGACAAAACAATCCTTTGGAGATATGCAGTTACATATTGAGTGGCGGGCACCATTCGAAGTAGTTGGAGACGGACAGGACCATGGTAATAGTGGAGTTTACCTTCAGAAAAGATATGAAATACAGGTTCTGGATTGTTATACTAACACAACATATGTAAACGGTCAGACCGCAGCGGTTTATAAGCAATATCCTCCTCTTGTCAATTCCTGTAAGCCAACCGGTGAGTGGCAGACGTATGATATTATATTTATGGCACCCAGGTTTAATGAGGATGGAACTCTTTTTGTTCCGGCCACCGTCACAGTACTGCATAATGGCGTCCTTGTCCAAAATCATGTTACCATTCAGGGAACTACTGAACATACTGGTCTTCCGAAGTATGTGGCGCACGACCTGAAGCAGCCTTTAATGCTTCAGGATCACGGAAATCCGGTGAGTTTCAGGAATATCTGGGTCCGGGAGTTATAGTTATCCGGGGCTGAAAGTCCCGGATTAGTCATTTTTTTCTAAAAGTCGTCCAGGTCGTACCATCGAAGCGGGAAGCACCATTATTTGTTCCGAACCATACTGATCCATCTTTGTCGATGGTAATGTCATAAACAATATTTCCTGCCAGTCCATCATTGACGGTATAATTTATCCAGTTTTGTCCATCAAATTTTGAAATACCCACCGGTGTTCCGAACCAGGTAATACCATTACCGGTACCCTGAATGGAAATAACGACATTATTAATTAAGCCATCATCTTCGGTATATAGATACCAGTCCTGTTTTGCCTCAATGCTGTAATGATAGGCCACGCCACTATCAGTACCATACCATTGAAATCCATTTTCATCTACATATACTGAAAGGACGTTGGCTGAAGGAAGGGGGCTCCATGGAATTTCATAATAAGTCACAGTAGAAATTGCATCGATATATTCCATAACAGCGACTCCCTTCCCTTTCAGAGTGACGAACGCGTGTCCAAAAGGATCTGTCTCGATACAATAAATTGGATTATCCTTAAGTATTCCGTTATTATTAGTCGTTTCCCAGTCAGCACCCGCAAAAATGGTTACACCATCATTTGTACCAAACCAGCGGGTATTGGCAGTGTCGAGGGCAACTGTTCTGACAGTATCACCTATCAGTCCCGAATTTGCTGAAGTATATGATGTAGCAGAAGTCACAGCATCCAGTTCAATAGCAAACACACTGGCTCCTGCATCTGTGGCGAGCCATATTTCAGGCCCATAATGGCTCATCTGGAAAGCAATATCATTTACGGAGTTATTTGCCAGTTTATCATCAGTTGTATAGGTTGTCCAGTTTTCATTGTAGAAACATGATACTCCGTTTTCCGTTCCAAACCATTTAATTCCGTTTTCATCAATAAATATAGCTTTAACAGTATTTCCTGCAATACTTGCAGAAGGTTTGGGCTTCTCATTATCATCACAGCCATAAACAAGAAACAGAAAGATAGCCGTGATTAAAACGGGGATTTTTTTCATGATATCAGAAGATAAGTTTTTTGGTATCCAGGCCCGGCACATCGTTCCGGGTTATTTTCATAGTTAGCGCTCCATGCCCCATGCTTCTCAGACGATCCTTTTATTCACTGGATCCCAGAAAACCTTGCGGTTTTCCCGGTACGAGATAGTCGCCATGTGGGCAGTAATGGCCTCTTCAAATCCCCTGTCAATACTGCAGCTGGTTTGCTGGCCTGAACGAATACAATCTAACCATTCCTTAATATGCAGATGGGTAGTATCAACCCTAACTCCATTTCTGTATGTATAAAGCAATCCTCTCCCGGCAAAATATTTTTCTGTCGCCGTAGCTATGGCATCAACTTTTTTTCTTCCCGGAATAAACGAGAATAGTGGAATATCTGCTTTGATAGTTCCATTTTCAATCATTTCCTTGAATCTTGTGGACTCATAGTCAGCCCATACTGTAAGCATTTCTCCAACTTCCATATTTGCATCATGTCCCATGATCGACTTACCCCGGGCCCGGTTACTGGCGAGTGTAGCACTGTAAAGAAATGTCAGGTTCCGTTCAGGGTATTCACATGTCACCTGGAACGTATCAGGGACTTCTCTGCCATCCTTAAAGTAATATATCCCCCCGGAAGAAACTACTGAATGAGGTATTCCCAGGTCAAGGATCTGATTCATGGCATCATATTCATGCGTGAGAAGGTCACCTGATAATCCTGTACCATAATCCCACCAGCATCTCCAGCGGAAAAATCTCTCAAGGCTGAATGGTCGTACCGGTCCGTAACCAGTGAATTGTTCCCAGTCAATATTATGGGGCCCGGCTCCCTCATCAATTTCATACTGCCATGCACCATTCGGGGAATTACGGTTGGTAGTAACCTCAATTAGTGTAATTGGACCCAGGATGTTCTCCCTGATTACTTCTCTTGCTTTATTATAACTTGCTGTTTGCCTGCCCTGGTGCCCCAGCTGGAAACAAACGCCGCTTTTTTTAATGACATCTACCATCTCATATGTTTCTTCTTCGGTTCTTGTCATACCCTTTTCAACATACACATGTTTACCGGCGAGTGCGACATCCATAGCCATACGCGCGTGCCAGTGGTCGGGGGTGGCAATAATTACAGCATCTATATCATCAGCCTGTATCAAATCCTTATAATTCCGATACCTCTTTGCAGCCGGTGTAATATTTGCATCGCTTCCCTTCTTGTTAATATTACCTGATGCCAGCAATACCCTTTCTGCGTGGACATCGTAAACATCACAAATACCATTCACTTCAATATTAAGGTCTTCCTGCTGTAAAAAATCTTCATATCTGGTATCT
>CAYWEQ010000159.1:0-4042 GCA_964457185.1 uncultured Rikenellaceae bacterium | reverse complement strand
GAACCCGGCAGAGCCGTGACCGGACAATGCGGGTCTCTGATTTCAAAAGTACTTTTCATAAAGAATGGCAGCAATACAACGTTTGCCATCATTGATGCCGGCATGACCGATCTGATCCGTCCTGCCCTCTATCAGGCGCACCATAAAATAGAAAATCTTACATCTGAAGGAAGTACTTTCAGGTATGACGTTGTCGGACCGGTCTGCGAATCGGCTGACACATTCGCAAAATTCATTGAGCTTCCTGAAACACACAGAGGAGATATCATTGCTATCAGGTCAGCAGGTGCCTACGGCGAAGTAATGGCCTCAAGATATAATATGAGGGATCTGCCGGGAGTGGTGTTCTCTGATGAGTTATAGATTATTCTGCCTTGCCTTCGAGTGCTTTATTCCGTAGAAGAAATAAATACAGAATCCTACTGCCATCCAGATAATCAGCCTCAGCCATGTATCGAGAGGCAGCGCAGCCATCTGAATAAAGCAGATAGCTGCACCTGCGATAGGGACAAAAGGCACCCATGGTGTTTTGAACGGACGGTGAATATCAGGCTTTCTCTTCCTCAGGAGAAGAACACTCAGACAGACAATTATAAAGGCAAAAAGAGTGCCTATTGATACAAGTTCACCAAGTACGCTTATTGGCAACATACCGGCAATTATCATGGCAACACTTCCTGTAACAATGGTACTGATATAAGGAGTCTTGAATTTTGGATGAACTTTGGAAAATACCGGAGGAAGTAATCCATCCTTGGCCATGGTAAAAAAGATCCTGGGCTGCCCGAGGAGCATGACAAGGATAACTGAGCTTAGTCCCGCGATTGCTGCAATTTTTACTATAGGACGGAGCCAGAACATTCCCTTTCCCATTGCATTGACGGCAACAGCAACAGGATCAGCAACATTCAAAGCAGTATAGCTTACAATTCCGGTCATTACTATTGCAACCAGGATATAGAGAACAGTTGAAATGCTCAGTGAACCAAGAATTCCAATCGGCATATCCTTCTGAGGATTCTTTGCTTCCTGGGCTGCTGTTGAAACGGCATCAAATCCGATATATGCAAAGAAAATCACGCCTGCTCCACGCAGGATTCCGCTGATGCCATATTTGCCGAATTCCTGGCCGTATGCTTTCAGCCATCCCAAAAAAGACCCGTACTCCGAAATCGGGGTCGCTTCAACTTTATTTGCCGGAATGAATGGATGCCAGTTAGCTGCCTTAACAAACATGAAACCCAGGACAATGAACAGAATGATAACTGATACCTTGGTGATTACCATAACGTTATTAAAGTTGGCAGATTCCTTAATCCCTATTACCAGCAGCGTCGTCAATAATGCCACAATGAACATAGCCGGTAAATTCAGGATGCAGGTGACATGGGTAAGCGAATTAACATTTATGCCAGAGGCTGCAAGTGTTTCCGCATATGCTTTGGTAAGAGACATCCATCCCATTTCGGGCACATCGACAAGAACAGTGCCTGTAGCGCCTATAAACTGCGCCGGCATATGAATATTAAAATCCCTCAGAAAACTTACAACATAACCCGACCAGCCAACTGATACTGTAGAAGCCGCAAACAGATACTCAAGAATAAGATCCCAGCCGATTATCCAGGCAAAAAATTCACCAAGAGTGGCATAAGAATAAGTATAGGCGCTTCCTGCGATCGGTATCATGGATGCAAATTCCGCATAGCATAAACCGGCAAAGCCGCATGCCAATCCTGATATTATGAATGATAATACAATTGCAGGGCCTGCATACTGCGCAGCCGCCTGGCCTGACAGGACAAATATCCCGGCTCCGATTATGGCACCGATACCCAATGTTGTGAGATTGAGTGCTGTCAAAGATCTTTTTAAGCCACCTGTCTCTTTTGATTCATTCATCAGCTGATCAAGAGGCTTTGTAATAAATAACCGGCTTTTAGACATAGATTAAAAAAAATTCTTACAAACCTAACTTTTTTTTGGTAAAAACATAGTTTGTCAAAACTAAAAAATAATTAAATGCTGTTATTTTAGTCTTACCTTTATCTCTTAAAGGAAAATTGTATGCAGATTATCCGTAACATAATCATTCTATTTTTCCTTACTCTGATTGCCTGCTCACCTCTGAAAAAATATGAGCAGCTCCCGGAAGTAAAAGCGTGGCAACCGGAAATCGCCAGGTTTGAGGACCTTGACAAAACCGAAAACTATCCTGATCATGCCATTGTTTTTGCTGGCAGCTCAAGCATAAGACTGTGGTCGACCATTGCTGAGGATATGTCTCCGTATAAAGTCATCCAGCGCGGTTATGGCGGGGCTAAGTTCAGCGATTTTGCAGTTTATGCTGACAGGATATTCTCACCTCATAAGTGCAGTGGATTGGTCCTCTTTATAGCAAACGACATTACCGGGGATGAAAATGATAAAAAACCGGAGGAAGTGAAAAAACTATTTCTCAATGTTCTTAAGACATTCCGCATAACACATCCTGATGCACCAGTATTTTACATAGCCGTGACGCTAACTTCGCTGCGCTGGAAAGCATGGCCTCAAATCAAAGCTGCCAATGATCTGCTGGAAGAAACATGTAAAAATCAGGATAATACATATTTTATCAGAACCGACTCTGCCTTCCTGGATGAAAGCAGAAAACCGGATGACACTCTATTCCTGCCCGATAAGCTTCATCTGAACGCTGAGGGTTACAGGATATGGACAAAGATAATACGGAAAGAGATGGATAAAGTTCTTGTAAAAATAATTGCACACAGGGGTGCATCATACCTGGCTCCGGAGAATACCGTCGCATCTGCAAAACTTGCCTGGGAAACAGGTGCAGACGCTGTTGAATGCGATATATGGCTGTCAAAAGACAATAAGATAGTCTGCTGTCATGACGCCTCAACAAAGAGGACCACCGGACAGGATCATAAAATAAGCGAAACCGGTTCCAAAGTCCTCAGAAAGCTGGATGCCGGATCCTTCAAGAACGAAAAATACAGGGGAGAAAAACTGCCTTATTTAAAAGAGCTTATAAAAACAGTGCCTGACGGTAAGGAACTGGTAATTGAGCTGAAATGCAAGAGTGAAGTTCTGCCGTTCCTAAGAATAGAAATTGACAAGCATCAAAAGAACAGGAACTTTACTTTCATATGTTTCGATTTTCAGACAATCTGTGATACCAAAGCGGCCTTTCCGGAGCATCCATGTTACTGGCTATGCAGTAATGCTGCGCTGCTTGAGGCAACCTTAAGCAAAGTTCCGGCGGCAAATATTGAAGGAGTAAGCCTGGGGTATGCTATAATAACGGAATCGGTGATGGAAAAGGCTGAAAATCTGAATCTTGAGGTTTATTCCTGGACTGTGGATGATCCGGCAGAGGCAAAACGGCTTATTTCAATGGGAGTAAAAGGCATTACGACCAATCGCCCCGGATGGCTGAATGAACAGATCTATTAAGGCAAAAATACGCTGACGATCAATATCCGGGACAAAAAGGGTGATGCCAGTATAAAGATTGACACTGACATGACCGTGAAATAGATTCATTCTGAAAATAATTAAAATTATCTGTTACTATGAAAAAGAACATTACCCGACGCAGTTTTTTTGACAGAACTATTGGACTAAGTGCTGGAGCATTAATGCTTCCGTCGCTAAATGGATTTCCTTTCCAGGATAAAGGTAAAGGAATAAAACCGCTGATAATTACGAGTCACACAAATGAGACGGGACAGAAGGCCATGGAAAGCGGATGGGAGATACTCATAAAAGGAGGTTCTGCTGTTGATGCAGTTGAAAAGGCTGCAAATGTCATTGAAGTTGATCCTGAGGATACCAGTGTGGGATACGGAGGTTTGCCTAATGAAAGAGGCGTGGTTCAGCTCGATGCTTCCTTCATGGACGGGAAAACCTATTCAGCGGGGGCAGTTGCATGTCTTGAGAACATCAAAACACCTGCTTCAGTGGCAAGGCTTGTGATGCAGCATACCGATCACGTGCTGCTGGTGGGTGCTGGCGCTCTCGAATTTGCAAAAGC
>CAYWEQ010000158.1:0-4062 GCA_964457185.1 uncultured Rikenellaceae bacterium | reverse complement strand
CTGGCCTTACCATATACAAAGCTTCTGCAGGATCAGGGAAAACACATGCTCTGGTCAGGGATTACCTGGATATTATTTTCAGCAGTCCTTCAAAGTTCAGCCATGTCCTTGCAGTGACTTTTACAAATAAGGCAACGGCAGAAATGAAGAAAAGGATCCTGACAGAGTTGTCTGCCCTTGCTGATGGGAAAGATTCAGATTTCAAGCAGGGCCTTCTGGATAAGTTTAAACTGACGGATGAAAAACTGAAGGAGACCGCCGGTGAAATACTTGGACGGATCCTTCAGAATTATTCACGGTTTTATATTGAAACTATCGATAAATTCTTTCAAAGAGTTATCAGGTCATTTGCCCGTGAAATTCAGCTTCAGCCCGCATACACAATCGAGATGAATGAAAAAAGGGTGCTGGAGGAAGCTGTCGACAGAATGTTATCCGAAGCAGATAAGGATGAATTCCTAAGTAAGTGGCTTTCAGAATTTGCTGATCAGAGAGTTATGGAAGGCCAGCACTGGAACCTGAGAAATGATATACTGAGTTTCTCAAAGGAGATATTCAAGGAAAAATTCCGTGAATCAAGCGAAGACCTTATAAAACGACTGGAAGACAGGGGAAATATCAACCGTTATGTAAATGAACTAAATAAATGTAAGTACAGTTTTGAAAATCGTTTGAAGGGACTTGGTGAAAAAGCAATGAAAATAATAGCGGAATCAGGCCTGGAAATAAATGATTTCTATTATAAAGACAGGGGCCCGGCCGGATACCTGGAAAAGCTTTCACACAAAAAATTTGACAGGCCAAGTGACACTGTCAGGAATAGCCTTTTCAATCCGGGAGGCTGGCACTCACAGACATCCGGCCGGAAGGCTGAAATCCTCAATGCATACAATTCCGGCCTGAATGAAATCCTGGCCGAAGCACTGAGCTTATGGGACAGGGAGTACATTGTCTATAACTCGGTCAGGTACACTGACAAATACCTGTATACGCTTGGAATACTTACTGATATTATCAGGAAAATCTCAGACTACCTTGATGAAAGGAATGTATTTCTTATTTCATATGCCACGTATTTCCTGAAACAGATAATTGGCGATAATGAAACGCCGTTCATCTATGAAAAAATCGGGAATTATTTCACTCACTTCATGATTGATGAGTTCCAGGATACAAGCAGAATGCAATGGGATAATTTCAAGCCTCTTATTGAAAACAGTCTTGCACTGAATCATCAAAACCTTGTTGTTGGCGACGTTAAGCAATCAATATACCGTTGGCGGAACAGCGACTGGGAAATACTTGCTGAAGGCATTAACAGCGATTTCAGAAGTGAAACGCTGACCTTTAAGTCTCTGATAGAAAACCGCAGAAGCCGGGCTAATATAATAATCTTCAACAATAAGCTTTTTGAATCCTGCCGGGAAATGCTTGGCGCAAAGTTTGCTGGCGATGAAAATCATTCGGCCGGTGATCTGAACTTCCGTGAGAAACTTATGAATGCGTATGCTGATGTTCAGCAGGATATCCCGCAGGACCAGCCAAAGGAGGGTGGTTTTGTGGAAGTTTCGTTCCTGGTGGCCGAGGATGAAAAGACCTGGGAAGAGAAAGCGGATGAAAAAGTCATCGAAACTATTATGATGCTTCAGGATCGTGGCTATGAACCACGCGATATTGCTATCCTCGTCAGGAAAAAAGATGAGGGCAAAAGAATAGCTGATGTCCTTCTTAAGCAGAAGAAGATGGAAGGAGAGGAATCGGCATATCGTTACGACATGATCTCTGATGAATTGTTATACCTCGAAGGTTCTTCCCCGGTCAGGTTAATTCTGGGTGTCATGAAATTCCTGGTCGATCCCGGGGAGAAGATAAACAAAGCTGAACTCCTTAATGAGTACAGGAGGTACCTGCTTGCAGAAGATGATGGAGCTGACCTGCATGAGCTTTTCCTGACTGCGGGCAAGGGTACAATGGAAGATCTTGCCGGTTTCATGCCGGATGGTTTTACCGGGCTTTCAGCGGAGTTGCCCTACCTGTCCCTGAATGAAATTACCGAAAGGATCATATCCCTTTTTAACCTGCATAGCAGGCCACAGGATTTATCATATCTGTACGCTTTTCAGGATGTAATTCTGGATTATTCCAGGATTGAACCACCTGATATAAATTCATTCCTGAGGTGGTGGGATGAATATGGCGCAGAAAAGGCCCTTATTACATCTGAAGAACAGAATGCAATCAGGGTGATGACAATTCATAAGGCAAAAGGGCTTCAGTTCCCGGCGGTGATCATACCATACTGTAACTGGAATCTGGATCATCTTCGCCAGCAACTGGAAATACTCTGGTGCACGCCGCGTATCTTTCCGTTCGACCAGTTAAATCTGATCCCGGTCAGATATTCGCCGAAACTTACAGAAACTGTTTTCAGGGAAGAGTATCTGCTGGAAAGGTTCCGGATCCACATCGACAATCTCAACCTGCTCTATGTTGCGCTAACCCGCGCGCAGGATAACCTTTTTGTAATGCTCCCGTTTGAATCGGACAAATTTGAAGGGATGACCAGGATCTCTGACCTTATGGGGCTTGCTCTCTCAAAAGAACAGACGAATAATGATCTTTCCCGGCATTTCAATAAGAATACCCTGATCTGGAAACTGGGTGAGGCCGGAAGCAGGGGACAGACGGACATGATAGAACCATCAACGGAATTTATCAGGGAAACGGTTTCAAATACATTATCAAAAACCAGCTTGCGGACCCGCTGGCATGGAACAGATTTTTTGGAATCCGGTGCAGATCGTGGCATCAATTTAGGAAAATTTATACATGAAGTGCTTCAATCGATGGATACAGAAGATGACCTGTCCAGGGCTGTTGACAGGGTGTTCAGGGAGGGGAAGCTTAATAGCAGGGAAACGGGGGAGATCAGGAATGAAATACTTGCGTTTTTAAGCATTGAACCTGTCAAAGACTGGTTTTCAGGCGATTGGAAGGTGCTTAAGGAGAGGGATATCATCACTGCAACCGGGCAGTTAAGACGACCCGACAGGGTAATGATGAAGAGCAGCCAGGTAATTGTTATAGATTATAAGACCGGCATGGCAAAGAGGAAGGAACATGAAACGCAGATGCGGGAATACATAGACCTGGTTAAGGAAATGGGGTATCAGGATGTGACAGGCTGGTTGTGTTATGTGAGATTAAAGGAGAATATTCAGATACAGGCCGGAGAATGAAAAATTTTGTATGGGGGCATAAGCGAAGATTTAACAGTTATCCCGAGTATTTCAAGGCTCATTTCGGGAACCGTGTGCAGAAACTGACTGTGGATGCCGGTTTTACCTGTCCCAACCGAGACGGATCAAAAGGTCACGGAGGGTGCACATTCTGTAATAACAATGCTTTTAATCCGAATTATTGCACACCAGCAAAAAGTATTACTCAACAGCTTGAAGAAGGTATTCAGTTTCACAAGATGAGATACCGTAAAGTAGACAAATACATAGCTTATTTTCAGGCATATTCAAATACTTATGGCCCTTTCAGCCAGCTGAAAAAAATGTATGAAGAGGCATTGGATCATCCCGGAATTATAGGACTAATCGTTGGCACAAGGCCGGATTGTATAAGCGATGAATTACTAAGTTATTTAAGCAGTCTTTCTGAAGATCATTATATAATGATTGAGTATGGAATTGAGTCGTGTTATAATACAACACTTTTAAACATTAACCGTGGACATACATTCGAGGATTCAATGAGGGCGCTTGAGATGACGGCAAGAAAGGGAATCCGGCAGGGGGCTCATTTTATTATCGGTTTGCCTGGTGAAACAGAGCAGGATATCCTGGCAGAGGTGGATATAATATCGAAGATGCCTGTCAGCAATGTTAAATTTCATCATCTTCAGATCATAAGAGATACTCTGATGGCCCGGGATTTTGAGATGAATCCCGGAGCTTTCAGGTTATTCAATCTTGAAGAATACTTTAATCTCATGGCGGGGATTATTGAACGGCTGAATCCGGAGTTCGTGGTCGAAAGAATCGCGGGCGAATC
>CAYWEQ010000157.1:0-4092 GCA_964457185.1 uncultured Rikenellaceae bacterium | reverse complement strand
GGCGGCAACGGTAATAAAGAATACTTCGGACCGGCTGACAGCCTCAGAAACCGTCTTGGACCGGAAACAACAGAATCATGCAACGTTTATAACATGCTTAAGCTTACCGGGCATCTTTTTGAATGGGAGGCTTCTGTCAGCACTGCTGACTTTTATGAAAGAGCCCTGTTCAACCATATTCTTTCAACACAGAATCCGGAGAACGGGCATGTGGTTTATAATCTTTCGCTGGATATGGGCGGATTCAAGGATTTCCAGGACCCCGAATGGTTCACCTGCTGTATCGGTACCGGAATGGAAAACCATTCAAAGTATGGAAAGAATATTTTCTATCATAATGATAACGAGCTGTTTGTGTTCCAGTTTATTGCTTCTGAACTGATCTGGAAGGAAAAAGGGCTTACTGTAATTCAGAATACAAAATACCCTGAAGAACAGGGAACAGCACTGGAATTCAAATGTGAGAATCCTCTTGAACTGACTCTTCAGATCAGATATCCTTACTGGGCAGAAAAAGGTATTGAGATAAAAGTAAACGGAAGCAGGAAGCGTGTAAAAGAGCTGCCCGGATCCTTCATTGCAATTAAAAGAAAATGGAAAACCGGAGACAGGGTGGAAGTAAATATTCCTTTCTCCCTTCGCATTGAAGCAATGCCTGACGACAGCAGCAGGGTGGCCGTGATGTACGGACCGCTTGTGATGGCAGGAGATCTTGGTCCTGTTGAGGACACTATTCCCGGGGACATCATGTATGTACCTGTCCTGATGACAGAAAACAGGGATCCATCTGAGTGGATGAAGCCGGTGGAAGGTAAGATAAATACTTTCATGACTGTCAACACAGGCAGTCCGCGTGATGTTGAAATGAAGCCTTTTTATACTGTCTATGACCGGAGATATTCAGTTTACTGGGATCTGTTTACTGAAGAGTAATGGCATAAATAGTCATGGCCAGGGGTTTTTATCTTATCTTCACCACTCCCTCGGCAACCTTCGGGAACCTTTTCATGACCAGCGGATCATGTCCCGGGATGATAAGGTCTTTGTTTGGAATCAGGGTTTTCATTTTTTTCATCTGGTCAGTATATGCTCCGGCATCTAAAACCAGCGGTATCGGAAGCTCATGATCCAGATTATAATAAAACCAGCTGTCATCGGAAGCAAGCAGCACTTTTTCTGCTTTCGTGTCCACAAGCAGGTGCTGGGATTCAAAGGTATGCTTCGAACCAATAAAAATCCTTATACCCGGAATTATTTCGATATTGTCACCATCCACAAACTGAACTCTCCCGTCGAGGTTTGCCTGAACGATCTTCAATACATCTCCTTTGTTCAGGCCGCGATGATCTGCATCTTTCTGCCATCCGTCACCTACAAAATAGGTATAATCATTTCTCTGTATCCAGATAGTTCCTGCCGGAAATAAATTGAGTCCGTCAATATGATCGGAATGAGGATGGGTTATTATGATATCAGTGATTTCATCAGGACTCACATTTATCCTTTGAAGGGCAGAATCAGGTCTTATATAGTCCTGATTAGTAAGCGGTTTCGAATAATCTCTGACATAACCAACATCCACAAGCACTTTTCTTCCATTATCGCCATTTAAATACCAGAAATAGTATGAGAAGGAAACAGAGTCCTTTGAGTTTCCTCCGATAGCGATGTTCGATGCTGATGTCCGGGATTTATTTCTGGCATACTCTATGGCATAGACATCATATATATTCTTCGGCTGAGACCAGCCGGTTTCTGATAGCATCAGAAGGAGAACGATTGCGTTGATAATGAATTTCATATCAGTAATTTTAAAGAACTAAAAGTACATCACCTGTAATTTAAAAACAAATTTATGTGTTAAAGGAATGAATCAGGGTTTAAAATCTTTTTAACCGGTGGTGCAGGTTTAAAGAAATTCTGCAGTTACAACATGATCGCTGGTTTGTTATTTCTTATTAACTTTGAAATCAAGTAACTGCCATTATGAAAAATCCCTTCAGAATTTCAGGAATAATCCTGTTTAGCTTGTTATTCTTTTCATGTACTGAAAAACAGGTGCCTCCTGTACTGTCGACAACTGCTGTGTCTGAGATCACCACAACAACTGCTGTTTCAGGCGGTACTATTACTGACGACGGAGGAGCCGATGTGACGGAAAGAGGCGTTTGCTGGGATACTTCAGAGAATCCGACTGTTCAGAAAAACAAAACTACTGAAATCTGGGATTCGGTCTCTTTATCCTTCACCAGCAATTTATCAGAACTCTCTCCTAATACAATGTATTATGTTAGAGCCTATGCAACAAACAAAGCAGGTACAGGATACGGAAATGCAGAATCTTTCACGACACTTGGAAATGAACCTTCCCCAAATGCCCTTGATGCATCAAATATTGAGGCCCATTCAGCTGCTTTAAGCGGAACTGTTAATCCAAATCTGTTGTCAACAACAGTTGATTTTGAATACGGGATCACAACAAGTTATGGAAGTATAGTCCCTTCAGCACAAAGTCCTGTTTCCGGTGATTCAGCCGTATGGGTGACCGCAGAACTGACCGGATTAAATCCTGCAACAACATACCACTTCAGGATCAAAGCTGAAAATTCACTTGGAATTAAATACAGCAACGACATGGTGTTTGCCACGCCCGGACAGGTTCCCGTAGTGGCGGAAGAGGCATTTACCAATCTGAAAATCAATACAGTTACATTGAATTGTTCGGTGAATCCAAACCACCTGGAGACTTCAGTTGGTTTTGAATGGGGAACCACAACAACTTATGGAAACATAGCGACACCTGCTCAAAGTCCTGTTACCGGAAACAGCTCCGTGAATGTCAGTGCAGATCTGACAGGACTAATCCCCGGAACAACTTACCATTTCAGGATCAAAGCGACAAATGAACTTGGAGCTACGAGCAGTGATGATCTGTCCTTTAAAACATATGTATTGGCAGACGCAGACAACAATTATTATTATTCTGTGACAATCGGCACACAAACATGGATGCAGGAAAACCTTAAAACCACTCATTATAAGGACGGTACTGCCATACCGCTGGTAACGGATGATAATACGTGGAAAAATCTTGCAGCTCCGGGATATTGCTGGTACGAGAATAATGAAACGAGCTACAAGTCAGCTTACGGAGCTTTATACAACTGGTATGCGGTAAATACAGGCAAATTATGTCCTTCCGGCTGGCATGTTCCAGCTAACGCGGAATGGATAACCCTGACCAATTACCTGGGAGGTGAGAGTATTGCAGGCGACAAACTGAAAGAAGCCGGAATCATCCACTGGGGTGATCCTAACAGCGGCACTGACGAAACAGGTTTTACCGCGCTTCCGGGGGGGAACAGAAAGGATGACGGAACATTTGCGGATATTGGTTTTAATGCTCAATGGTGGAGTTCCTCAACGGCTCTGCCGTCATCGTCATATTATACCATCCTTTATTATAATTCAGGCAGCCTGGTAAGAGGAGCGAATCTGAATATATTCGGCCTTTCGGTACGCTGTATAAAAAACTGATTGATATGAGCCACTACCGGTTATTATTCAGGCCAGCATATGTTCCAGGAATATCTTTATGCCAATGGCAATCAGTATCAATCCGCCTATGATCTCTACTCTCTGGCCCAGTTTCTCCCCTGCCGATTTTCCTATCCTTATCGCTGTCATTGAAGCAAGGAAAGTTACCGTTCCGATTATAATGCCTGATATCCATATCCTTAAATCCAGAAGGGCGAAACTGATACCTACTGCAAATGCATCAATGCTGGTTCCGACAGCAATTGTAATGATTTCCAGCGATTTGGTATAATCCCTCACTTCATCTTCTGCTTTTCGCCTGATTCCTTCACCTATCATCCTGATTCCAAGAAACAGGAGAAGTGCAAGAGCGATCCAGTGATCGGCAGCTTTCACGATTTCACTGACAAAGGATCCCAGGAAATAACCGATAACAAGAAGTCCTGCCTGAAATATTGCCAGTAATATAGCCATACGCGCTGCCTGCCGGAATAGTATTTTATTCCGGACTGCTCCATATGACAGAGAAACTGCAAATGTGTCAAAAGACAAACC
>CAYWEQ010000156.1:0-4137 GCA_964457185.1 uncultured Rikenellaceae bacterium | reverse complement strand
ATCGGCGTTCCTTGTTCTATATTCAAGTGGTTAATCTGGGGCCCCTGATGATACCTCTTTCCGAATTCCTTATGAAATCGATGATATAATCCCTGTCTGGTGATGGTTTGAATTCTTTTTCCACGTATTCAAGAGCCTGAGAGATATTCATTCCATTCTGATAGATTACCCTGTAGATACAGTGTATTTCATCTATTCTCTCTTTTTCGAATCCTCTCCTTGTAAGCCCGATGGTATTGAGTCCCATAAAGCATAGCGGGTCCCTGTCTGCTTTGATGAACGGAGGAACATCTGTGCGCACTTTTGAACCGCCGCCTATCATGACATGTGCACCGATCCTTACAAACTGGTGCACCATTGCGCCTGCGCTGAGGATTGCCCAGTCATGTACCTTTACTTCGCCTGCAAGGCCAGCAGTGTTGCCAAGGATGCAGTTATTTCCCAGGTGGCAATCATGTCCGACATGGGAATATGCCATAAGAAGGCAGTTTATTCCAACAATTGTTTTGCCGACAGCGGCTGTGCCGCGGTTAACTGTTGCCCCTTCCCGAAGGGTAGTATTATCCCCTATCTCTGCCGTTGTTTCTTCTCCCCTGAACTTAAGGTCCTGGGGTATCGCTGATACAACAGCTGTCGGGAATATCCTGCAGTTTTTTCCTATCCTTGCCCCGTCCATTACCACTGCGTTCGGACCAATCCATGTGCCGTCTCCGATTACAACGTTACCGGCAATGTATGTAAAAGGCTCAACTGTCACATTTTCGCCTATTCTGGCATCGGGATGGATATATGCTGATGGCGATATCATTGAAATACTATTTGTTTTTAATTACCTGTGCTGTCATTTCACCTTCCACCACAAGGTTATTTCCGACAAATGCCTGTCCATACATTGTTACAATTCCCCTGCGCATAGGATCGATAAGTTCCATCTTAAGGATGACTGTATCACCCGGAATGACCTTGTGCTTGAATTTTAGCTTATCAATCTTCAGAAAATACGTTGAATATTTTTCCGGTTCCTCAACATTGTGCAGGACAAGGATACCTCCTGTCTGCGCCAGGGCTTCAACAAGCAAGACTCCAGGCATAATGGGTTCATCAGGGAAATGACCCTGGAAAAAGGGCTCATTGAAGGTTACATTTTTAATCCCAACAACAATATTTGTGTCCAGTGATATTATCTTATCGACCAGGAGGAAAGGGAACCTGTGCGGAAGGCGTTTCTTAATCTCTTCGAGGCTATATACTGGAGGCTGGGACGGGTCATAAACAGGGATGTTGAGTTTAGAAATAGTCCTTTTCATCTCCTGTCTAATCAGCTTGGCAAGTCTGGTGTTAGCATAATGTCCGGGGCGTGTAGCAACGACCTTTCCCTTGATAGGATGGCCTACCAGCGCCAGGTCTCCCATTATGTCAAGCAGTTTATGCCTGGCGGGCTCATTGGGATACCTGAGTTCTGTATTATTAAGTATTCCTGCTGTATGCTTGTTTATTCCAGGTCTGTTAAAAAGCTTCGCAATACGGTCTATTTCAGTCTGTTCAACTTCTTTTTCCAGTATAACAACGGCATTGTCAAGATCGCCGCCTTTGATAAGTCCCATATTGTGCAATGGCTCAAGCTCATGGAAGAAGACAAATGTCCGACTTTTGCATATTTCCTTTTCAAAGTCCTTTATTGAATCAAGTATTGCATACTGGTTGCCAAGTATCCTGGAATTATAATCTATAAGAACATTGATGCTCAGGTGATCATCAGGATAGACTATCAGGTCAACTCCATGTTCTTCATCAGAGTATGTGATCTTTTGTTTTACAACGAAATAATTCCTGTCTTCCTTAAGGTCGGTAAAGCCTGCTTCCATTATCGCCTCAACGAATTTCCACGCAGCACCGCCCATTATCGGGGCTTCCGGACCATTGAGCTCGATCAGGACGTTATCGACCTGCATACCATACAATGCGGCGAGGACATGTTCTATGGTGGCTGCCGAAGCATTATTCTGAACCAGTGTTGTTCCCCTGGATGTATCCGCGACTTGATCGACAAGAGCTTCAATCACCGGTTTCCCTGGTAGATCCACCCTGCAGAATTTATATCCGTGATTTGCCGGTGCAGGCTTGAATGTTATTGTAACATTAATGCCGGAATGCAATCCCTTGCCGCTTAGACTGACCTCCTTCGCGAGTGTCCTTTGTTTTTCGCCCATCAGTGGAAAATTGAAAATATTTTCGTGTACAAAAAAAATAAAAAAAAACAGAACAAGCTAAAAAAAGAGCTTATAACTGCATAAATTCCAATTATTTTCTATTAGACCGCCAGCTAAACTTACTTATTCTTAAGTGATTCAACCTCCTTTTCAAGGCTCTCTATTTTTGATTTGAGTTCAGGCAATTTTTTGAAAATTATCGCAGATCTCAGGAAATTTTTATGGTCAATTGCAGGATAACCAGTCAGAACAGTATTTTCCTCCTTTATATCCCCGGGGACTCCCGATTGTGCTCCTAATCTGGTTCCGCTCGCGATCCTGATATGACCCGAAATGCCAACCTGTCCACCGATCATGCAGTTCCTTCCCACTTTCGAAGAACCTGCAATCCCCGATAGTCCTGCCATTACGGTATTCTCTCCCACTTCAACATTGTGCCCTATCTGTATAAGGTTATCGAGCTTCACTCCTTTCCGGATGATTGTGGAACCCATCGTTGCACGGTCAATTGCTACATTTGCCCCTATCTCCACATGATCTTCAATGACAACATTCCCGATCTGTGGTATTTTTATGAATTCCGTATCTGACTGCGGGGCAAATCCAAACCCGTCACTTCCGATAACTGTTCCTGCATGAATCGTGCAACTCTCTCCGATAATACATTCATGGTAGATTTTCACACCGGGGTAAAGTGTACATCCGCTGCCAATTCTGGTCCTGTCACCAATACAAACATGTGGATATACTGAGCAATTATCTCCCACAATAGCATTATCGCCAATATATGCATAAGCTCCTATATATGCATTTTCTCCGATTTTTGCGGTCGGTTCTATAACGGCTGTCGGATGAATGCCTTTTTTCCTTGGTTTTGCCTGGTCGACAAGCTGAAGAAGGGATGCAAATGATTCATAGGCGTTATCCACTTTTATCATGGTGGCGGTGACCTTTGCAGAAGGCACCAGGCTCTTGTTAACCAGGACAACAGATGATCTTGTGGTATACAGGTAATGCTCATATTTCGGATTCGCAAGGAATGAAAGAGCTCCTTCATGTCCTTCCTCAATCTTAGCTACTGTATTGACAACTGTATCAGGATCTCCCACTATTTCACCTTTCAGAAATCCGGCTATTGTTGCTGCTGTAAATTCCATAATTGATATAATTAGTTATCTGCACTCTTTTGGATAGCATAAAAAATATTTGGTCATTCTCTCCGATAGGAACCTGTGATCGAAAATATCCGAAACGGCCGATATGCCGGCTGTTCTCCCCGATTTAAGCAATATCCTGACTTCCGGGGCATCAGGTGTATATGCCAGGTTTGAGATGCTGTTCGTGAATACATAATAATCCGTCATTTCCTTACCGATGCCTTTCAGATCGGCTGCCATGGCTCTCAGTCTGTTCACCCTTTCCTTAGGGAACGGTTCATTCTGAAGTTCTATTGCGAGCAGATCTCTTTTCATCAGTCTCACTGACAGATCTGAAAGTATCTTATCAGAATGATCAGCCCAGTATTTTGCCGAAACCAGTATATCTGAATCATCAAGTCTTGTGAAGGTTGAGGCTACCAGGCCGGGAGTAAAATTTCCGTCCCTCAGCAGATCGTCAGGGCCTATCTTATTGTAAAGGAAGAAACGCAGAGCCGGAGTGGAATAGAGATCGATCCCCTCGCCTGCAAGCTCTTTTGCACGCCTGAGGATTTTTACAAGCAGGTTTTCCGATGAAAGAACCGTTTTATGCATATATACCTGCCAGTACATAAGCCTGCGGGCTATCAGGAATTTTTCGAGCGAATAGATCCCTTTTTCATCTACCACCAGAGTGTCATCAACAACGTTAAGCATCCGGATGATACGGTCTGAACCTACGGATCCTTCAATGACACCTGTGAAGAAACTGTCTCTCCGCAGATAATCCA
>CAYWEQ010000155.1:0-4147 GCA_964457185.1 uncultured Rikenellaceae bacterium | reverse complement strand
TTCAGGGCATCAGGCGCCATGGACTTCATAATTTCAGGGATCACTGCATTTTTCAGCTGGCTTGGTGTAGATACCAGGTTTACAGGAGCTTTGCCGGTAGCATTTATGAAACCGCTGAGCGGAAGCGGGGCTAGAGGATTAATGGTGGATGCAATGACGACCTACGGGCCTGATTCATTTGTCGGAAGACTGGCATGTACAATGCAGGGAACCACCGATACTACTTTTTATATAATAGCAGTCTATTTCGGATCTGTCGGTATAAAAAATACCAGGTATTCTGTCGGATGCGGCCTCCTTGCCGATCTTATCGGCTTCACTGCTGCAATCCTTGTAGCTTATTTATTCTTTGGATAAATGCCTTTTAGACGAATTTATGATTGATGAATAGCCACAAAACAGCAGAACATATTTTCCTGGCCGGGATTAGAGGGGTGCTCCCGGGCAAGCTTATCGGCGACCTGTTCACTGTAAGAGGATCGCAGCTGAAGACAGGTTACATGAGTTTTGATCTGGATAAAATCAACAACATCTATGTCATCGGGGCAGGAAAAGCAAGTGCCGCTATGGCACATTATGTTGAGAACATTCTCGGGGCAAGAATTACAGGTGGACATATTATTACCAAATATGGTTTTTACTGCACACTGAAACGTATTAAAGTCACAGAAGCCGGTCATCCTGTGCCTGATCAAAACGGTTTCATGGCAACAGAAGAGCTTTTGCAGATTGCTGACAAAGCCTCTGAAAACGACCTTGTTATCTGCCTCTTTTCAGGTGGCGGATCATCCCTCCTTGTTGATTATCCAGATGGTTCTTCTCCTGAAGAAATGGTTCGCCTTAATGAACTCCTTGTCAATTGCGGGGCAGATATCCACCAGATGAATGCAGTGAGGAAACATTTATCAAAAGTAAAAGGAGGATTGCTTGCAAAACGTATACGGCCGGCCTCTTTTGTGACAGTTCTTTTATCAGATGTGCGTGGCAACAGGGTCGATAGCATCGCTTCAGGTCCTACTGTCCCTGACGATTCAACTTTCGGCGATGCATTAAAAATAATTGAGGACTTTCATCTTTCAAACCAGATGCCTTCAGGCTTATTGAGCTGCCTCCATGAGGGTGCCCGTGGGATTAGAGAAGAGACTCCAAAGCTGGGTGATCCTGTTTTTACCGATCCGGCTACTTTTCTTGCAGGCAGCAATAAAATAGCTCTTCAGGCTGCGAAAGCAGAAGCGGAAAACATGGGATTTCAGACTTTTATTTTAACTGATGAATTGTTTGGAGATCCTGAAGGCGCATGCGGATGGTTCAGAGAAATGATATATAAATATAAGAACGACAATTCTCTGCAAAAACCAATATGCCTGTTGTTCGGGGGCGAAATCAGTGTGAAGGTGACCGGCAAAGGAGCGGGAGGAAGGAACCAGCACCTGGCTCTTACAGCTGCCCTGAGGTTTGGTGATATCCCCGGAATCACATTCCTGTCGGCAGGTACTGACGGAAATGACGGCAATACAGAAATGGCGGGAGCTGTCGTCGATTCAGAAACTTTGCATGAAGTCCTTTCAATGAATATTGATCCTGAAAAATACCTTCGGGACTTTAATTCATATAGCTTTTTTAAATCAGCCGGAGGACATGTTTTCACCGGCCCCACTTTCACCAACGTTATGGACTTAGTGATAATACTTATCGAATAATCTTAAACCCTGATTCCTGAACCCCCTATGTCTGCCCCTTATATAATATTCATTGTTGTTATCGCAGTTGCATTCCTTCTGCTGATGGTGCTGAAGTTTAAGCTAAGCGCTTTTGTTGCACTTCTTATAACTTCAATTTTTGTAGGGATCCTTGCGGGCATGCCGTTATCTGATATCTCTGCCAGCATCCAGAAAGGCATGGGAGATACTCTCGGATTCATAGCCACTGTTGTCGGACTGGGTGCAATATTCGGTCAGATGCTGGAATCATCAGGGGGAGCTGGGGCACTGGCTAAATACCTGTTGAAGAAATTCGGACAGGACAGGGCTCCATGGGCACTTATGCTTTCAGGATTTATTATTGGGATTCCTGTTTTTCTGGATGTGGGTTTCATAATCCTTATACCAATCATTTATGCCCTTTCCCGGAATACAGGACGATCACTTCTTTACTATGCGATCCCGCTGCTGGCGGGACTGGCCGTGACCCATACAATGGTTCCGCCTACTCCCGGACCGGTGGCAGTGGCTAATATTCTCGGGGTTGATATCGGAATGGTGATATTGTTCGGAATAATCATAGGATTGCCTGCTGCCATTATAGCAGGTCCTCTGTTTGCACGTTTTATCTCAAAGAAGATCATTGTTTTTGCCCCTCCTGAGATAGTCCGGACAGGGGCTGACTCAATTGAAAAAGATCAGAAGCTCCCGTCTTTCGGGATAATCTTCCTTATTATATCTACACCTCTTCTCCTGATACTGATCAGTACGTTTGTCAACCTTGGAATTGACAAGGGAATAATAACAAAATCTCTGTTTACTGATATTATCGTTTTTATAGGACATCCCTTTACTGCCTTGATAATTGCAACCCTCTGGTCCATTCTGATGTGTATCAGAAGAAAAATGCCCAGCCAGACAATTCTGGACCTGAGTACGAAAGCTCTCGGCCCTGCCGGGATAATAATTCTGGTAACCGGTGCAGGAGGTGTCCTGAAACAGATCCTTGTCGACAGTGGAATCGGAAAAATCCTTGCAGAGTCGATAGCTGAATCATCAATCCCATTGGTCCTGCTGGCATGGATCCTTGCTGCTATTGTCAGGATAACCCAGGGATCAGCCACCGTGGCAATGATCACATCAGCCGGCATCATGTCACCTATCCTTCCTGTTTTTAATCTCGGACAGCCGGATGTCGCAATTATGGTGATATCGATAGCTGCAGGCGCCACGATCCTGTCCCATGTCAACGACAGCGGTTTCTGGATCGTAAGCAAATACCTGGGTATGAATGAGAAACAGACGCTCCAGTCATGGACGATCATGGAAACTATTATAGCTGTAACCGGGCTCCTTTTATGCCTCATTGCAAGCTCACTATTCTGATATTAACCCCCTTCAACCCTCTTCAACCCCCTTCAACTACCTTCAACCTGAAAGTTTCATTTGCAATTATTAAAAAAAATTATCTAATTTTAATGTTCTGATAAACCAGGGGAAGATTCAAATAATTTTATCATGAAAAGGATTATTTCTCTTACTATCTTCTTAATAGCTTTTTATTCACTTCCTGCCCAGCAGGGTTCACCACTTCTTACTCATTTTGCTGAAAGCCGAAATGTTGAAGATCAAAGCTGGGCGATATGCCAGGATGAAGATAATCTTATGCTATTCGCGTACCGCAAGGGAATACTTGCTTTTGATGGTCAGGACTGGATGGCTGTAAGAATCCCTGTAATTCCCTATGCAATGCGTAAAAACCGTGCTGACGGAAAAATATATATTGGGGGAGAAAACAATTACGGCTTTATAATAAAAGATAAGACCGGTTCTTATGATTATATTTCTTTGTCAGGCGACTCATCCGGAGCCGGAATAATAACCAAAATAATCTTCAGAGATTCCCTTGTATGGTTTTACAGTGATCAAACTGCCGACCGCTACAATCTTACAACAAATACTCTTGAACTTCGTCATAAATCCAAAACAGGTTACCCCTTCACAGGAATGATCGTCACTCCGAAGAATACCTTTGTGAATGTGATGGGCAAAGGTCTCCACAGGCTTGAAAGCGATACTTTGTTCCCTATAGTAACAGGCTATCTTACTGAACAGGTTGAGATTCTTTTCTCCCTGCCATATGATCAGACCAGGGTACTCGTTGGACTCAGCAACGGGAACCTCTCCCTCTTTGACGGAATGAAATATTACGACTACCAGGTAAAAGATGATGGTTATCTGAAAAGCAATATATTGTCTGAAGGTATAACACTTGGAGATACTGCCTATGCATTCTCGACTCTGGACGGCGGGGCACTTGTTATTGAAAAGCTGTCAGGCAAGGTTCTTTTTACGATAAATAACCAGAACGAATTACCTGATGATGAGGTTTTTGCTATCGGATCAGATAATACCGGCGGATTATGGCTTTCACACCAGTACGGACT
>CAYWEQ010000154.1:0-4167 GCA_964457185.1 uncultured Rikenellaceae bacterium | reverse complement strand
GGATTTGCCGTCAACCTGCTGATAAATAATTAACAGAATCTGCAAAATATTAATATCCATGAATATGAAGAAATTGATAATTATCGGGTTATCGTTATTTCTGATGTGCAAACTGTCGGGTCAGACACAGGGAATAAGCTACCAGGCAGTGATCATCGACAAAACGCCGCAGGAGGTTCCCGGAAGGGATATAACCGGGAATATCATCCCCAACCAGCCGGTCATGGTCCGGATCTCGATACTTGATGCCGCCGGCACCATAGAGTTCCAGGAGGAACATGCTGTTACGACAGATATGTACGGGATGATCAACCTGGTGATCGGCAAGGGCACCATGACTGCTTTCAGCCCGAATCCTTTTACAGAGATCGATTGGAACGGGACTCAGAAATCGCTTAAAGTTGATCTGAGCCTCAGCGCCGATGATGTCTTCTATACAGACTTCAGCTTTGAGGACCTGACATTTGTTCCTTATGCTTATCACAGGAATATCACTGCAACAGGGTCGCTGATTGTTGACGGTATGACAGCCCTTAAAAGCAGGGTTGATGTGACTGACGGCAGTCCGACTTTCCTGTCGGGCGACCTGACTGTTGATGAACTGACAACATTAAATAATGATCTGACGGTAAATGCATCAAGCAGCTTAAAGGGACAGGTAACAATCAATCCTGACTTTCCCGCACCGGGTGATAAATCATCCTATGAGTCATATCCGTTGCGCGTTGAAGGCGGAACACAGGGCATTGCCGTTAAGATAGATGGTACCCGGAGCAGTAATAATTATTTCGTAACATTCTGGGATGATGAAAAAATACAGGGGCGCATTGAAGGTCAGACAACACTGGAGCTGCTTACCGATCCTGAGTATATTTTTGATAATATCCTGTTTGCCAATGAGATCATCCGTTCAACTGTTGATGTGGCAAAAGCCTCGGCAGGAGTGGTATCAGCTTCAACATCATCAACTGCCTGTGTCGGGCTGGGCGCCTGTGTAACAACCCCTGTTCCATCACTGATTGCAGGAGCAATAGCGGAAGTGGTTATGGAAGCTGCCAACCTTGCCCTGGTAATCGCCGAACCCATCCTGTACAACGTATTTAAACATACCAATATCGGTGTATCGTACCAGTCAGGAGCCGGCGATTATGCTGAATGGCTTCCGAAATCAAATCCCGGTGAGAAATTCATGCCCGGCGATATTGTCGGCGTTAAGGGAGGATTTATTTCCAGAAATACCGGTGATGCTGGTCACCTTATGGTAATATCAAGCAACCCTATTGTCCTGGGGAATATGCCGGATCAGGGAAGGGAAGCTGAATATGAGAAAGTTGCCTTCATGGGGCAGGTCCCGGTCAAAGTATATGGTAAAGTAAAGACAGGGGATTTTATACTGGCCGGAGGCAATAACAACGGAGCCGGGATAGCTGTTTCTCCTGATGATATACAGCCTGATCAATACAACGAAATTGTGGGAGTTGCCTGGTCAGAATCGGAATCATTGCAGTACGGCTATGTAAATGCAGTTGTCGGAATGAATGGTAATTACATGGCACTGATGAATGAAAAACAGGAGCAGAAGATCAAAGAACAGGAAACCGAAATCGCCGGCCTGAAGGAACAGCTTGACAGGATGAATAATGCACTGGCTCAGCTCCTGCCCGATTATTCTTCCATGATAGAATCCGGTAAGAGTGAATCCGCTGCCGGTGCGGCTCCTGTGGCAGCTGCTGTTGAGGAAAATACAGTTATTTATTATGAAATTACAAAGGAACAGATACTTGAGGGTATCAGCCTGGCTGAAAAAATATTAAAGGAAAAAGGTGTTGACCTGGAAAACCATCCGTTCTTCAAAAAAATGACAGAGGACCCTGAATACAAGGAATGTTTCATCAGTGATGCACTGGCATCAGTCAGGAAAGAAATGGAGAAATTCTACCAGGAAGATCTGAAAAGCGGCGCCAGGGTGATAAAGTCATTCCAGGATGTCGAATAACAGTCATAATTCCGTAAGATCATGAAAATGAAATATATAACCACAGCAATATCAATCCTGGCACTCATCGCCCTGTTTTCCTGCGAAAGGGAGGAAAAGATAAGTCCTCCAAAGGTTGAAACTGCGTCAGCAGATGAGATCTATAACACATCGGCAAGAGTCGGCGGAAGAGTCACAAGCAACGGCGGGGCGGATGTGACTGACAGAGGGGTTTACTGGGGGATAACAACCGCACCCCGGACCTCCGGAACAAAGCTGCAGTCAGGCTCCGGCGACGGGACCTATTATGAAACCCTCTCCGGACTGTCATCAGGTGTCAAATACTATGTTACAGCCTATGCAGCTAACTCTGCAGGGACATCTTACGGTGAAGAGACATTCTTTACCACACAGATCAGCCTGCCGACAGTTGAAACATCTCCGGTGACAGAAACCACCTCTGCTACAGCTACCGTCGGCGGCAATGTGACGGATGACGGAGGTTACGATATCACTATGAGAGGTGTATTCTGGGGCACCGAAACCAACCCGAGGCTTACCGGCACAAAAGTGGAGATGGGCAGCGGCGATGGTGAGTTCTCACAGACTCTTTCCGGGCTCAGCCGCTCCGTTACCTATTATGTAATTGCTTTTGCTACAAACATAAAAGGAACATCCTGGGGCAGCGAAATAAGCTTTTCAACAGAACCTGTGCTGCCGGTGGTTATCACAGCCACCATCCTCAATATTACCCCCTACTCGGCAAAAGCTGGAGGCGTTGTAAGCTCAGGCGGAGGTTCCGAAGTCACTGAGAGGGGTATTTACTGGGGAACTGCCGCCAATCCTGTGACCACGGGAACTAAGCTGGCTCTGGGCAGCGGAACGGGCAGTTTTGCCGACAGCCTGGCAAATCTTGTTCCCGGAACAACATATTATGTAACAGCTTATGCAATTAACTCTATCGGCACTGCTTACGGTGAGGAGAAGAGCTTTCTCACTCCGGGGGGAGAACCGGAGGTTGTTAAGATCCTGGATTATACTGATCTCACAAGGACCGGTGTTGTCCTGGGCGGTATCGTCGTGCCGGACGAATTAAGCACAACAGTGACCTTTGAGGTGGGGATAACGACCTCCTACGGGATCTCCATTGAAGCGGCAGAAAGTCCGCTTACGGAAAAGGATACAGTGACTGCGGTCATCACCGGACTTACGGAGAACACGCTATACCATTACAGGATAAAAGCTGCCAATGAACTTGGGACGGTCTACAGTGCCGATTCGACATTCACGACAGTGATTACAGGCAGAACAGGAACAGTGACTGACTCTGAAGGGAACATCTATAACACCATAGGTATCGGTTACCAGGAGTGGATGACGCAGAACCTGAGGTCTGTCGTTTACCGGAATGGAACCGATTTGATACCGCTGGCTGAGAGTGACTCATTGTGGGGCACGATGGTCACACCTGCCTACTGCTGGTATGCAGGTGACAGTGCTGCAAACTCCGGAGTTTATGGCGCACTGTACAACTGGTATGCGGTGAATACCGGTAATCTCTGTCCTGCCGGCTGGCATGCAGCTACAAATGATGATGTTACCGGGCTGGTTGCCTATGTCGGAGGTGCAGGTGTTGCAGGCGGATTACTAAAGGAGACCGGTACTGCTCACTGGAACAGTCCGAACTCCGGGGCAACAGATAAATTTGGTTTCAAAGCGCGCGGCAGCGGCAAGCGTTCTGCCGAGGGCGTCTTTGATTTTGTTAAGGTTGAAGGCAACTGGTGGACAGCAACAGAATACAGCACACTGAATGCTTCGTACTTGAATATACTGTTCAATTATGGTAATTCATTCCAGGCATACCTGAGCAAGAAGACCGGAATGTCGGTCAGATGTGTGAAAGATTGAAAGTTTGTGGGTTTGAGGGTTCAGGATAATGGAGGGCTTTCTTTCCTTTAAGAGTTACTGATTTCAGCATCGAGAGGAGTGTCTGACTTATCTGTTCCCTCATCGGAACTGCTTTTGGTTTTTTCCCTGCTCTCTTTTGCCAGTCTGGATGCAATTGCCTCGTTATATTCCTTTGCCTGTAAATCTCTGACAAGTGAATACTCATCCCTGCGTTTTGCAGCAGCTTTTGAAGCTTCCTCCTTTAAAAAAGGAAGATGATCGGGAATAGTTATTTCTTTTTTCAT
>CAYWEQ010000153.1:2880-4237 GCA_964457185.1 uncultured Rikenellaceae bacterium | reverse complement strand
ATTGATTATATTTTAATCGTAAAATTTGATTAAAAACTAATCAAAAATAATATAATTTCCTGAAAAACAAAAATTTTTGATAATTTTTTATGGATAGCAGGGAAAGAAATATAGTACATCTGGATCTCGACACTTTTTTTGTATCGGTAGAACGGTTGAGGGACAGATCTCTGAACCACAAACCAGTCATTGTCGGTGGGCTTTCAGACAGAGGGGTTGTTGCCAGCTGCAGTTATGAAGCCCGTCAGTATGGGGTTCATTCCGCCATGCCAATGAAACTGGCCAGGAATATGTGTAATGACGCAATAATAATTCGTGGCGACATGGAACTTTACACAAGGTATTCCCGGATTGTGACTAACATCATTGCTGAAGAAGCGCCGCTTTATGAAAAGGCTTCCGTAGATGAACATTATATTGATATTACGGGAATGGACCGGTTCTTCGGATGTCTGAAATGGTCGAAGGAGCTCAGGCGCAGGATCATCAGAGAAACAGGGCTACCGGTTTCTCTCGGGTTGTCGGTAAACAAAACCGTCTCCAAGATTGCTACCGGTGAGGCCAAACCCAATGGGGAGCTCCAGGTTACCCGGAATGAGGTCATTCCTTTCCTGTCGCCCCTCTCGATAAGGAAAATCCCAATGATCGGAGAAAAAACGTATCATCTACTCCGTTCAATGGGGATACAGACCATTCACATGCTCCGGCTTATCCCCGCGGAGATGATGGAAAAAGTCCTGGGGAAAAACGGTATTGATGTCTGGAAAAAGGCTAACGGGATTGATTCAACCCCAGTAAAGCCATATAATGAACAGAAATCAATCAGCACGGAAAGGACCTTTCAGAAAGATACCATTGATGTAATTTATCTCAGGGAATTGCTTGTAACAATGGTTGAGAAACTTGCCTATGAACTCAGGCATAAAGAAAAGCTGACTTCCTGTGTTACTGTCAAGATAAGGTATTCGAACTTCGACACACATACCCTGCAAAAGCATATCCCGTATACATCTTTCGATCATATTCTTATTGAAACGGCAAAAGATCTTTTTGGCAGGCTTTACCAGAGACGGATGCTGATCCGCCTGATCGGTGTAAGATTCAGTCATCTTGTATCTGGCGTGCAACAGCTGAATATGTTTGAAGATACTCCGGAAATGGTGCGGCTCTACCTCACCCTTGACAGTCTGCGCAACCGGTTTGGAAGGAAATCGGTAAGGCGGGCAGTGGGTCTTGACAGAAACAGCGGGGATATGGACGGTGAATTTATCCAGCCGGCATATAACGTACTACATGACCCGAAACAGTCGGGACAAACTGTGGGCCATTCCACCAGCACAGAGAAGAGATTATGGAA
>CAYWEQ010000153.1:0-2780 GCA_964457185.1 uncultured Rikenellaceae bacterium | reverse complement strand
ACAATGCCGGTCGAAAAGATCGTGGAGGAAGCTGTACGGTATGGAATTCCTGCGCTTGCCCTGACCGATATCAACAATACCATGGGTATCCTGGATTTTGTCAGGGCATGCAGTAAACATGGAATAAAACCGGTGGCCGGCATTGAGTTCAGGAATGAAAATACCTGCCTGTATACTGCACTGGCCCGCAATAATGAAGGGTTTCTTGAGATCAACGATTTTCTCACCTTAATTAATAAAAGTAAGGAACCTCCCCCACCCGATCCTCCTCCATTTAAAAATGCATATACCATTTACCCGTTTGGCAATAAGAAACCTTCCCAGCTTCTTGATAATGAACTGGTGGGCATTCGTCCGCAGGAAACGAAAAAACTCGTTACTTCTGAATTTCGTCAAAGACAATCAAAACTGCTGGTCTGGCAGCCGGTGAGCTTCGAGAATCATGAAGATTATGTGATTCACAGGCATTTGAGAGCTATTGACAACAATATCCTGCTGAGTCAGCTTTCACCAATGCACCTGGCGGCAGAGAATGAAATTATGCGATCAATGGATGATCTGCTTTCACCGTTTGACCAGTACCCCGAAATTGTAACTAATACGGAAAAAGTAATGGATAATTGTTCCATTGAATTTGAATTTGGTACCATAAAAAACCGGCAGACCTTTACCGGGAACCGTTACGACGACCGGCTCCTGCTTGAAAAGCTGGCTGTTGACGGAATGATTTACCGTTACGGAAAGAATAATACCGAAGCAAGGAAACGGGTAAGGCATGAACTTGAAATCATCGACAGGCTGGGATTTTCATCATATTTCCTGATTACGTGGGACATCATCCGCTATTCCATGTCAAGGGGTTTTTATCATGTTGGACGTGGCAGCGGGGCAAATTCAGTGGTTGCATACTGCCTGAGAATAACCGATGTGGATCCTATTGACCTGAACCTGTATTTTGAGCGTTTCATCAATCCAAAAAGGACCAGTCCCCCTGATTTCGATATCGACTACTCCTGGAAAGAACGGGATGAAGTCCTGGATTATATCTTTAAACGTTACAGCGAACGATATACTTCGCTTCTGGGCACCATATCCACTTTCAGGGATCGCTCAATTGTGCGTGAACTCGGCAAAGTCTATGGATTGCCGAAACAGGAAATCGACCAGCTTGTTCAGTATCCTGCAGACCTGCATAACCGGGATCATATTAGCAGTCAGATTATGCATATAGGCCGGATGATCATGGATTTTCCGAACCAGCGCAGCATTCATGCAGGCGGAGTGCTGATATCCGAAAAGCCTGTCACCTGGTATACGGCCCTTGATATGCCTCCGAAAGGGATGCAGACCACGCAATGGGATATGTATGTAGCAGAAGAACTCGGCTTTGAAAAACTTGACATATTAAGCCAGCGCGGGATCGGACATATCAAGGAAAGCGTTGATATCATTCAGGAAAACAGGGGAACGAAAATCGACATACACCAGGTGGATAAATTCAAAGAAGATCAGAAAGTATGTAGTCAGTTGCGTGACGGGGAAACTAACGGCTGTTTTTATATTGAAAGTCCGGCTATGCGTGGATTGCTGAAAAAATTACATTGCGACGATTATGTCACCCTGGTTGCTGCCAGTTCAATTATCCGTCCCGGTGTGGCCAAATCCGGTATGATGCGCGAATATATATGGCGTTTTCACCATCCCGGACAGTTCAGTTACATACACCCGGTGATGGAAGAACAGTTGAAAGAGACTTTTGGTGTCATGGTTTACCAGGAAGATGTGATAAAAGTCTGTCATCATTTTGCCGGACTCGACCTGGCTGATTCGGATGTACTCAGGCGGGCCATGAGCGGCAAATTCAGGTCAAGAAGTGAATTCGAACGTATTGCAGGAAAATATTTTGAAAACTGCAGGGAAAAGGGATATCCCGATGAAATAGCAAAGGAAGTGTGGAGACAGATTGAATCTTTTTCAGGCTATTCTTTCTCCAAGGCTCATTCTGCTTCTTATGCAGTCGAGAGTTTCCAGAGCCTGTACCTGAAAGCTCACTTCCCGCTGGAGTTCATGGTAGCAGTGATAAATAATTTCGGAGGTTTCTACCGGACATGGGTTTATGTCAATGAAGCCCGCAGGTGCGGGGCCAATATCCACCTGCCCTGCATAAACCGGAGTAAATATAAAACCTGCATTTATGTGACCGATATTTTCCTGGGGCTGGTGCATATTGCCAGCCTTGAAACAAACATTGCCCATGAGGTTATCAGGGAGCGTGAACAGAATGGGGAATACAGTAGCCTTGATAACTTTGTAAGGCGCGTTGATATCGGTCTTGAACAGTTGATTATTCTTATCCGTACCGGTGCATTCAGGTTTACAGGAAAGACCAAGCAAATCCTGTTATGGGAAGCTCATATGCTGCTTGGACAGAGTACTGAGATCCCACGGGGCAAGGTGCTTTTTCATCAGCCGGAGAAAAAATTTCAGCTGCCGGAACTGGAACAAAACCGGCTCGAGGATGTGTATGATGAAATAGAATTCCTGGGATTTCCGGTTAGCATGTCGGCCTTTGATATGCTAAAAACGTCATTCAGAGGAGAAGTAATGGCTAAAGATATGCTGAAACATACCGGCAAAAAAGTGAAGATGGTTGGAAATCTTGTAACTATTAAGAATGTTAAAACCGTGAAAAGGGAATGGATGCATTTTGGTGCTTTTCTGGATGCCGAAGGAGAATTTTTCGACACGGTTCATTTCCCGCGTTCGCTTAAAGATTATCC
>CAYWEQ010000152.1:0-4281 GCA_964457185.1 uncultured Rikenellaceae bacterium | reverse complement strand
ATTTTGCCAAAGAGAACCTCTTTGATCTGCTCGAAATAACAAATTTCGCATGGAGTACTGATGACAGAGGTTATCCTCTTGGTGCAGCTTACTTACGGATCAAACCCCGGGATATGGTGAAATTCGGAAATCTCATCCTTCACAAGGGTAAATACAACGGGAAACAGGTAGTACCGGAAGCCTGGATCAATGAGATGACCACAACAAAAATATCCACAAATAACGATGTGCCTTATGGCCCGGAATATGGTTACCAGATCTGGCTTGGGAACACCGGCGGGCATCGATATTGGATGGCAATGGGATGGGGAGGACAATTTATTATTATTGTCCCGGATCAGCAGCTTGTTGTTACGGCAACCTGCTGGACAGGAAATTTGACAGATCAGCAGGCCGGTGAACACTGGATAAGCATAATTCAAATAATTTTTGAGAAGGTATTACCTTGTGTTAATTGAATAAACAATATTATGAAAAGACTTTTTACGCTATCCCTCCTGGCCCTGCTATGCTTCGTAATCGAAGGTCAGCAGATGAAAACATTAAGTTCGAATCTCCAATACCTGGGACAGAAACCGCCTGGGATGACTCCGGAATTATTCGCCCCGGAAATTATCGCTACAGGTTTCAATGAACGTGACATAACCATTTCTCCCGATGGAACTGAGATATTCTATGGATTACTGACTGGCAGGCATATAACAATAATGTATACCAGGCTTGCTGACGGCCAATGGATAGGGCCTGAAATTGCGCCTTTCGCACTTAACAGCCAGTATTATTACCTCGAGCCATGCTTTTCCTGCGACGGCAAAACCATATTCTTTTTATCAACATGCCCCCCGGAAGGAAGGGAACCAAAGCCAGGCTGGTCTTACCAGAACATATGGGCATCGGATAAAAAAGCCGACGGGACCTGGAGTGAAATGTATAATCCCGATACACTGCTCAATAAGCTGAACTCACAATTTTATCCGTCGCTTACAAAAACAGGTACGATCTACTTTACCCGAAGTGATGCAGAGACAGGAAAATCAGTGATCCTCCGGGCACGCATGACGGAAGGCAGGTTACAGGAGCCGGAACTGTTACCGGCAGCTGTGAACAGATCTGAGAATATCTACAATGCCTTTATTTCACCCGACGAAAGCTATCTCATAGCATGTGTCGGTAATAAAGACAATCAGGTAAATCCGGGCTTTGTTAACTATTATATTTTCTTCAGGGATACGAATGATAACTGGAGTGAAGGGATTTCATTCGGACCTGAGATAAATATTAAGGGAAGCAGTGCGATCTCAGCATCAGTTTCCCCCGATGGCAGGTTTTTGTTCTTTGCAGCCCGGAAAATTAGCCCGGAGGTCCAGGAAAAATCAAAAGACACTACCCTGAGCGGAATGCTTGAAGTAATTAATACCCCCCAGAACGGTAATTATGATATCTATTGGGTCTCCTCGGAGATCATCGAAAAGTTGCGACCGGATAAATAAAATATATCTGTAACCTGGAATAGTGTTAAATTAGCTGAATGGCAAGGGATAATCTCAATCGAAGGTCATTTATCAGAAAATCGGCTGCCGGTGGACTGGGTATAGGAATGATGGGAAATGCCTTACTTACTGAAACAGACCAATCGGCAAATCTTCTGAAAATAAAGGATTACCGCAAGCTTGGCAGGACCGGGGCAATGGTCTCCGATATTGGATCGGGAGTCCCCTATTCAGAATCCGTACTGCGGGCAGCGATTGACTCAGGTGTGAATTTCGTTGAGACAGCCGAGAGCTACGATAACGGGAAAAATGAGATTATGATTGGGAATGTTATAAGAAATTTCGAACGTGAAAAGCTCTTTATAACCACCAAGGCAACCACATCAATAGGCATTGGCAGCTCACAGGATGACATCTATACCAGGGCTGAGGCCAGCCGTAAGAGATTGAATA
This sequence comes from uncultured Rikenellaceae bacterium, assembly GCA_964457185.1. GTDB lineage: Bacteria > Bacteroidota > Bacteroidia > Bacteroidales > VadinHA17 > LD21. The sequence goes on along the minus strand of CAYWEQ010000152.1, from coordinate 2,338 downwards.
CACCATATATAGACCTTTACATGATGCACCAGGCACAGAGCATCCTGAAGGTATCAGATAAGAACTTCCATAAAGCCTGCGACAGACTTAAGAAAGAAGGGAAAATTAGGTTCAGGGGGCTTTCATGTCATGGCACCTTCTGGTGGCAGGAACAGGGAGGAACCCTGGAGGATATCATGATGGCTGCTATTGAGGACGGCAGATATGATGTACTTTTCTTTCCATATAACTTTCTCGATCCCGGAATGGGGGAAAGAGTCTTGAAAGCTTGTAAATTAAATAATATCGGCACGATGATTATGAAATCAAATCCCATTGGCGTGCTTGAAGATTACGAGAAAAGACTTAAAAGGGGAGATAAGCTGGGTGTTTTCGAACAAAAGGATTATGAGACAAAGAAAGACCAGATGGAAAAAGCTAATGATTTCTTGCATAAATACAGCCTGACTGATATGCAGGAACTTAAGAAAGGAGCTTACAGGTTCATTCTCACAAATAAAGATGTAGGAACAATTTGCTGCCGCTTCAGAAATTTTTCAGATATAGAATTTTATGTCAGGTTATCAGGGACAACTCTTGATGGTCCGGCTTCTGCTTTGCTTTCAGATTTCAGGGAGAGCCTTGGTTTCCTCAATTGCCGGATAGGATGCAATCAATGTGAAAAACATTGTCCGAATCACCTGCCGGTAAATACTATAATGAGGTATTATTATTATTCGCAGTCATTAAAAGAAACTGAAGCTGCTTCAGGGTATTACCGGGCGATGGAAGGAACGAAGGCAGACGTCTGCCGTAATTGCCACGGGGCCTGCGAGAAAGCCTGTCCGCACAATATTGCTGTGAGGGAACTGCTCACGGATGCACATAATCTTTTAAGTTGAAATCACCATGCTATGGAAACAAAAAGCGAAATGACTAACCAGGAAAGATCTGTTCTTATCAGAAAAATGATAATAAGGTTCTCTTTTGTACCGCTATTCATAGGAATTTGTACACTGTTACCTGCCGGTACCTTTAATTACTGGCAGGTGTACCTCTATTTTTCTGTCCTTGTTATTCCCATGATATTCGTGCTTTTCTACTTTCTAAAGAGAGATCCGAAGTTTCTTGAAAGGCGGACAAAAGGGACTGAAAAAGTTAAGGAACAAAAGCTTATCCAGCTTCTTAATCTGCCGGTATTTATGGCAGCTTTCATAATTCCGGGACTTGACAGGCGATTCGGCTGGTCTCACATACCGCCTGAAGTAATAATTGCAACAAATGCAGTCATTCTTGGAGGCTATCTTTTAGTATTCATGGTTTTCAGGGAGAACAGCTATGCATCAAGGATCGTTGAGATAGACAAGGAGCATAAAGTAATTACAACAGGGTTGTACAGTGTGGTTCGTCACCCTATGTACCTTGGAGTGCTCATTATGTATCTTCCGACTCCACTTGCCCTTGGTTCGTACTGGGGATTGATCCCGATGGCATTGCTGCCGGTTACACTTATTCTAAGGATCGTTAATGAGGAGAAGGTCCTGAAAGAGAACCTGGAAGGTTATGATGAATACTGTCTCAAAACAAAGTACAGGCTTGTTCCTTATTTATGGTGATCCACCGATACTTCTGAAATATTTTGTGTACTGCTAATTTGAAGGACAGATGAAACAATCTGCATTTCTTTATCAAGTGTCGCCCTCAATTATCCTAAGGAATACCATATCACTTTTCCTGAGTCTCTTACTGGGTGCAACAATTACTGTTTCATGCAGCAAGACCGATGACCGTTTCGATTTTGAGTGGCCTGTTTCAACGGCTTCTGCAGAAGGCATGGATCAGCAAAAACTCGACTCAGCATACTTAAAAGCTGATGAGCTGGGCTTTGTCGATGCCCTCCTGGTTATCAGGAACGGAAACCTGATCGCTGAAGAATACTATAATGGTTATCTATGGTGGCTCGGTAAGATCAACGGGTATGATATGTTCATGGCGATGGGTATGGGTGGTCAGTATATTATAAACTTTCCGGATCTTGATTTAACAGTTGTAACCACAACCAACAAAGATATCAGCTGGGATAATGATCAGGAAATACCTACACTGGAAATTGTTTCAGACTATATCCTTACGGCAATAAATTAAGAATATTCTTTCTATGCAGCTATGTGCCTGTTTATCTTGATGCCTGATGCCTGATGCCTGATGCCTGATGCCTGATGCCTAATGCCTGACGCCTATTCCTCAAACCACTCATCCCTGAAATTGACGAGGTACACCCTGTCAGTTGATCTTGTAAGAGCCGTATAGAACCACCTCAGGTAGTCTATTGTGATCTCGCTGCGGTTGAACATCCCCT
>CAYWEQ010000151.1:0-4336 GCA_964457185.1 uncultured Rikenellaceae bacterium | reverse complement strand
TTTTATGTATCAGTAAATACCTTTCCGGGAATTATGCAACTTCAGTTAAATGACCGTTTGCTAAAACCCGGAAAGGATTATCTTATAAGTCCCGAATCACCCACTTCCAGGGGGAATTTTGACACATACCTGATTCGATATAGTGATCTCGTATTCGGTGAAAACTGGTTAAAAATACTTGGAGAATCGACCGGAAAATTTATTGTTATCGATAAAACTTTACCGGATGTTGACATCCTGAAAAAAGAAGATGAAGAGAGGATAAATGAAATCTTCAAATTCATGAAAATGCATCCTGAATATCCTGCAGCAGGTACTGTTTTATGCATAAATGATAAACTCAGCTGGAAAGGATCAACAGTAGAAGGATCTAAACCATTCTTTATTATAAACACTGATATTAATCCTTCCGAAATCAAATCTGTCAGCTTCACTGCTAAAAACGTCTATTATCAATCATATCTGACTAACAACCTGATCGGAATGATACCAGGCAAGGTGCACCCCGATTCATTTATTGTTTTTACGGCACATTATGATCATCTTGGCCTCATGGGAGCAGAGACCATATTTCCCGGGGCAAATGATAATGCCAGTGGTGTATCTATGCTCCTGAATCTGGCACAATACTATACACGAGATGAAAACCGGCCTGATTATTCGATAGCTTTCATAGCGCTGGGAGCAGAGGAACTTGGTATACTTGGTGCTAATTTTTATGCTGATAATCCGGTCTTTCCGCTCAAACAGATCTCATTCCTGATCAATATTGATCTTGCCGGGAATGGTGAGGATGGCATTACAGTCGTTAACGGATCAGTTTATAAAAGTAAATTTGAATTACTGAAAAAAATAAACGATACGCAACAATTCCTGTCTCAGGTTAAAGCCCGTAATGAAGCCTGCAACAGCGATCATTGCCCTTTCTATAAAAAAGGTGTGCCCTGCTTTTTCTTATATACAATGGGTGGATCAACCGCATATCATGATATTTATGATACTGCAGATAGTCTGCCACTGACCATGTTTGAAAATTATTTTAACCTTCTTAAATCATTTACAGACAGTCTACAGATTATATACTGACGATATCTCTATAATTTTTGAACAAATATTTAATATTATGTATAATTCAAAGGACCTTGCAAAAATGATCGATCATTCCATCCTTCATCCAACCATGACCGATCAGGATCTTATTGATAGTTGTAACCTTGCCATGAAATATCATGTTGCATCTGTATGTGTCAAACCTTATGCGGTGAAAAAAGCACATGACCTTGTGCGGGATTCTGACGTGGTGGTCGGTGCTGTTATTGGGTTTCCACATGGTAACAGCTCAATTGAAGTCAAAGCTTTTGAGACAGAAATGGCTATCCGGGACGGAGCTGTCGAAATCGATATGGTCATTAATATAGGTAAAGCTCTCAGTGGTGACTGGAATTATATTGAAAAAGAGGTAAGTGAAATTGTTGGGATAACCAAAAAACATCATGCCATACTTAAAGTGATCTTTGAAAATGATTATATGCCTGATGATGAACATAAAATAAGGTTATGCAGGATCTGTAGCAAATTGAAAGTGGCCTATGTAAAAACCTCATCCGGCTATGGTTTTGTCAAAGGGGCAGATGGTAAATATTCATACCGCGGAGCTACGGAACACGATGTTGAATTGATGCGTAAAAATTCTGATCCTGAAGTGGGGATCAAAGCAGCGGGAGGCATAAGAACCCTCGATGAAATGCTGAAGATGGTTGAAAAAGGTGCGACCCGTATCGGTGCTACAGCTACAAAAGCCATCCTCGAAGAAGCTGTGAAAAGGTTCGGGAAATGAAGAGAATTCGGTTCTCGCCTGCCTGCCGGCCTTTAGATTTGTATATAAATGACCTAACCATAAATCTTAATCCTGATATATTATGAAAAGATATATTGCATTTTTTCTTCTCTGCATGTTTCTGATCCTCATGAATTCATGCCAGACCGAAAACAGAAAAACCAGTCAATCCGGTCATGAATTCAACGGGGCGTATACTGGTGAAAATCTCAATCATATCGCATTTCCTATCGGTGGAATAGGTGCCGGAATGGTATGCCTCGAAGGAACAGGTTGCCTTTCGCACATATCCGTGCGGAATCATCCTGACTTTAGTAATGAGCCCATGACATTCGCGGCTATTACAATAAAGGGGGATAAGAATATATCCAGAGTTGTCGAAGGTCCGGTCCCTGAATGGAAGATATTTGGTAAAGATGATAGCGGAAATGGTCTCGGAGGCACGACTTACGGCCTCCCCAGATTTGAATCGGCCAGCTTTCTTACCAGATTTCCATTCGGTACCGTTTCATTGACAGATACGGATCTTCCCCTTGAAGCATCAATAACAGGCTGGAGTCCATTCATACCAGGTGATCAGGATAACTCAAGTCTTCCGGTCGGGGCACTGGAATATACTTTTTCAAACACCTCCGGAAAGGCCATCGATGCTGTTTTTTCTTTCAATACAGTGAATTTTATGCGTATTTATATACCCTCTGAATGGGGATCTTACGCTTCCGGTGATTGTATTAAATCTATCGATAATGGCTTTATACTTCACCAGGAAGGTTCTGTTGATAATCCCCACTTAAGAGGTGACTTTGCTGTTTTTTCTCCTAATACTGAAGTTGTCGTTGATCATTGCTGGTTCAGGGGAGGCTGGTGGGATCCAGTGACAATGACCTGGAAAAACATTGAGACAGCAAATATGGCAAATAATCCTCCCAGTGAAGGACACTCTCCTGGAGCATCCATTTTTATACCCTTTAAACTTAAGCCAGGTGAAGAGATTACAATTCCGTTACTTTTTGCATGGTATGTTCCGAATTCAAATCTGACGCGTGGCGGGAAACCGGAAACTGAAAAGTGCTGTGAAAACCCGGACAGCTGTCCATCTACATATGTCCCATGGTACGCTTACAGGTTCGCTAGTATAAACGACATTGCAAAATACTGGTTGACCAGTTATAAAGATCTTAAAGAAAAATCTCTATTATTCAGGGACGCTTTTTATGCCATGGATCTCCCTGCAGAAGTCATTGAAGCAGTTGCAGCTAACCTTACCATTCTGAAATCAACGACTGTTCTCAGACAACACGATGGCAAACTTTGGTGTTGGGAAGGATGTTTTGAGAACATGGGTTGTTGTCATGGTTCCTGCACGCATGTCTGGAATTATGCACAGGCTTTCCCACATCTGTTTCCAACTCTTGAGAGGTCATTACGTAATACGGAATTCCTTATAAGCCAGAATAAAGAAGGACATCAGACATTCCGGTCTAATCTTCCAATCTCACCTACATTTCATGATTTCTATCCAGCAGCTGACGGGCAACTTGGAGGGATCATGAAAGTCTACAGAGAATGGAGAATTTCAGGAGATAAATCCTGGTTGGAAAAAATATACCCTGAATTAAAAACCAGCATGAATTTTTGCATCAATAACTGGGATCCAAAACATAAGGGCGTCATTGAGGAACCTCACCATAATACATACGATATTGAATTCTGGGGGCCAGACGGCATGTGCACAGGATTCTACCTTGGAGCTCTGAATGCCATGATCAGGATGAGTAATGAAATGAAAGAAGACAATACCTTATATCAGGATATTCTCAATTCAGGAGTCAAATATTTAGAAGACAGCCTTTTCAACGGGGAGTATTTCTTTCAGATCGTTAAAACAAAAGGCCTTGTCGCACCAGACCCGGTTGATGCTTCAAAGAAATCAATAGGCGGGGATTATTCCCCTGAAGCTATGGCAATCCTGGAAAAGGAAGGGCCCAAATACCAGTATGCCAATGGTTGTATTTCCGACGGAGTTCTTGGTTTCTGGCTCTCGAGTGTATGTGGATTGGATAATCCTGTCGATGCTGAAAAAATTAAAAGTCACCTCAATTCCGTTTACAGGTATAATATGAGGCATGATTTATCTGATCATGTCAACCCGCAGAGGCCAGCTTATGCAATGGGAAAGGAAGGAGGACTGCTATTATGCACCTGGCCAAAAGGAGATCAGCCATCCCTTCCGTTTGTTTACAGCAATGAGGTATGGACTGGCATTGAATACCAGGTTGCTTCTCACCTTATGATGATGGGCATGGTCAAAGAAGGTCTTGATATTGTAAGTACCTGCCGTAAACGCTATGATGGAAGAGTGAGAAATCCTTTTGATGAATTTGAATGTGGACACTGGTATGCAAGAGCTATGTCCAGCTATGGTTTGTTACAGGGTTTGACCGGAATTCGCTATGATGCCGTTGAAAATATCCTGTACATCGATTCAAAACTGGGAAG
>CAYWEQ010000150.1:0-4472 GCA_964457185.1 uncultured Rikenellaceae bacterium | reverse complement strand
CTTGATCCTGAGATTGATTACGTAAAAGGCTATTTCGGGCAGTACGGTGATACTATTAAGTCCGATACCCTTGACCTTGATTTAGAGGATATCCTGGATCATATTTCAGGGAGTTACCTTATCTCAAGCCCGTCTGTCAGACTGAATTATTCAAACTCCTTCGCAATCCCGGTAAATATAGACCTTGATGCAGTTGGATACAGAATGGATGACAGTGTGGATCTTGATCTTGATCCTGTCACACTCAGCTATCCTTCTGCACCGGCTGAACGTGATAAAGACGGCGTATTCACGGTGGATAAAAACAATTCTCAGTTTCCTGAAATAATTTCCATGCCTCCGGAGAAGATCCGGTTCGGAGGATCTGCTGTAATGAATCCTGACGGAAATACGGGTACAAGGGATAACTATATTTTCGGTAACAGTCGTTTCCTCGGAGATCTTGAAGTTGAAGTGCCGTTAGAATTAAGGCTTAACAACCTGCAGTTTGCAGACACTGTCGATAATCCGCTTCAGGATGAAGATTTCGGCGACAGCCCAATCACTCCCGAAGATATTGAAACACTGAAGATCCTGCTGAACATAGAGAACGGTTTTCCACTTGGCATATCTTTGAGTGTCAGTCTTTATGATTCATTGACCAGTTCAGTAAAAAGTACAATAACTGCGCCTGACATACTTGAACCGGCAGCCGTTGACAGCAACGGACAGGTAACTGTACCCGCACATTGCTCCACGGAAATAGAACTGACAAGTGATTTCTGGGATTCGATTAATGATGCGGATAAGATAATCTTCAGCATTACCCTTGTAACCACGGATGGCGGAACCAAAGACGTAAAGATCTATTCAGATTATTCCCTGGAATACAAAGCGGCTCTTTTCATAAAGGCGGACTTGCACTTTAATTTTGAATGAACCTCAATAACACAATAATATGATCAGGAGATTCAAATACATTATAATAATACTGCTGGCGGCGGTCGTTTATGATTCCTCAGCCCAGAACAGCCAGGTACTTTATTATATGAACCTGCCGCAGAGGCATCTGCTTAATCCGGCCCTCCGTCCTTCAAACTCAGTATATATAGGATTGCCGGCGATCTCAGGGATCAACCTTAATATCAATAATAACTTCTTTAATTTCTCTGATGTCCTTTCACAGAGCGGTGATTCGCTGATCACGATTTTTCATCCTGATTATGATATTGAGGACTTCATAAAAAAGATCAAGGATGTGAATGCGATTGAACCGCAGGTTATGATCCAGTTATTTGGTCTTGGCTTCAAGGCCGGAAAGGATCTTTATATTTTTCTTGATATAAATGAACGTATTGAGGCAAATGTTGCCTTGCCGGGGGACCTTTTAAGGCTCGGCTTTCAGGGTAATGAATCGTTTATTGGCAGTAAGATTGATCTTTCGTCTCTCAGAACAGATATCATGTGGTACCGCGAGGCCGGACTTGGTTTTTCAAAGAACTTCACTAATAACCTGAGACTGGGAGTGAAAGGCAAGCTGCTGTTTGGAATGGCCACGGCCTCGACAGATATAAGGTCGCTTGGTATAACAGTGACTGATGATTACAGCCATATTTTTGATGCTGACATGACGGTGAATTTAAGCGCTCCGGGGACTGTAAACATGGATACTGATAATAATATTGAAGATTTTGAATTTGACAGCACAAGATTTGATAAAACCTCCAAAATAGTCAATTACCTTCTTAAACCTGAAAATATTGGTCTGGGACTTGATATTGGAGCAGAATACACTTTTACCGACAGGCTCAGGGCATCTGCTGCTATCACTGATCTTGGATTCATAAAATGGAAAAGGGATATAACGAACCTGCAGGCAGAGAGCCGTTTTGATTTCTCCGGCATTGACCTGCTGGATATTTATAAAAGAGAAATTTCGGCCGACTCCCTGGCCGCTGAATTGCTTGATTCCCTTCAGCACTCTTTTTCCGCCTCATCTGACAATACTCCGTTCACTACTTATCTTCCGTTCGGAGTATCCGTGGGAGGGAGCTTTGACCTGACAAAAAACGTCTCCCTGGGTGTTTTGTCATATACAAGATTCATCGGAAAACAGATAAAGGAAGCGTTGACTTTTTCTGCCAATATTAATATGGGCAACGCCTTTTCCACTACTATCGCCTACACTGCTGCAAACCACAGGTATGATAATATTGGCTTCGGACTGGCTTTCAGGGGAGGATGGTTCCAGTTTTACTTCCTTGCAGACAGGATCCCTGTTACATGGAACAAGATCGTATCTGCAGATATTGAAACCCCGAAGCCTGTCAGTTTCCTGTTTGGAGAAAATGCCATTCCTGTTCCTTCCAGCTGGAATACCATACATTTAAGATTAGGAATGAATCTTGCCTTCGGGAATAAGATTAAAAAGAAGAATGACAAGCCTATGCTGGTCATCCCTGAGCAATTGAAAGAGAAATGATCCTTTTACTGAGAATAGTACTCATCAGCCTGATAATTTACCTGCTTGTCAGGTCTTTCGTCAGGTTTTTCCAGGGTGAAGATGAACGAAGAGAGGTACCGGAAGACAAAAATACGTCAGGTATAAAGAAGGTATCGAAAGATACTGGTGAATATGTTGATTATGAGGAGGTTGATTAAATGTGCCTTCTTATTGTCCCGAGTTTTTCAGCTGTTTAGCCAGAGCGTTGGCAAAGACAAAATCATTAAGTATCCTGCAATCTGAATTCAGGATCTCATTCTTGTTTCCTTCCCAGCAGATAATGCCTTCATTGATAAAAACGACCTTCTCTCCGATTTCCATCACCGAATTCATGTCGTGAGTATTGACAATGGTGGTCATTGAATATTCTTCCGTAAGCTCCTTGATCAGTTCGTCGATAAGTATCGCTGTAAGGGGATCGAGTCCTGAATTTGGTTCGTCGCAAAAAAGGTATTTGGGATTCAGTGAGATTGCTCTGGCTATAGCTACTCTTTTCTTCATACCGCCTGATAATTCGGACGGGTAAAGCTTGTTGGCATTGATTATATTGACCCTTGTAAGGCAGAAGTTTACTCTTTCGGTTCTTTCTTCGATGCTTTTTTTAGTGAACATGTCGAGCGGGAATCTCACGTTCTGCTCAACGGTGAGTGAATCAAAGAGAGCGCTCCCCTGGAAAAGCATACCCATTTCCTTCCGGATCTCTTTCCTCTCCTCGAAATCAAGTTTATTGAAAAGGACATTTTCAAACCAGATCTCTCCGCTATCCACATCATGAAGTCCCACGATCGATTTTAAAAGAACTGTTTTCCCTGACCCGCTCCGTCCAATGATAAGATTTGTCTTTCCCGGTTCAAAGCTTACTGAAACATTATCGAGCACCTTTTTGTGGTCGAATGACTTATCAATGTTATTTACTCTTATCATGACAGGAGGAGTTGAGTAAGTATCACGTTGAACAGCAGTATAAGGACGCTGCTGTGCACAACGGCTTTAGTGCTGGCCCGCCCGACCTCAAGCGATCCGCCAGCCACATAATAGCCATGAAAAGCTGAAACGCTGGTTATGATAAAAGCGAAAACAACAGTTTTTATCATTGAGTAGGTGATATAATAAGGAATGAATGCATACTGGATACCGTAGATGAAATCCTCCGAGGTTATCACTCCCGATAAAGTGCCTGCAAGCCAGCCTCCCAAAATTCCGACGCTTATACTTATCAGGGTAAGGAAGGGGTTGAAAACAAGTGTTGCTATCATTTTTGGGAGTATAAGGTATGAAGCAGAATTGACACCCATAATTTCGAGAGCGTCGATCTGTTCGGTGACCCTCATTGTCCCTATTTCCGAAGCTATGCTTGATCCTACTTTCCCGGCAAGGATCAGCGCCACAATGGTGGAAGAGAATTCCAGCAATATTGAATCGCGGGTACCAAGACCGATAAGGTATGTCGGGTAGATAGGATTTTCAGTATTGTAGGCAGTCTGCAGGGTTATCACAGCTCCCATGAAGAAGGAAATTATTGTTACAATGCCAATTGAATTAAGTCCAAGGTAGATCAGTTCGTGCATTGTCTGCTTATAATACACGGATGCCTTTTCAGGTCTTGAAAAGACCTTTTTAAGCAAAATGAAGTAACGTCCCAGCTGTGACAGTAACTTTATCATTCAACAGAGTTTACTGCATTCAAAAATACTAATATTTACCGTATATACCTCGCACTGTTTTTGGTACAAATTAATTATATCTTTGCAGGGTATTCAGAAATCAACTACCTGACTATGGATAACAGATATGTAATCATAATGGCTGGTGGTGTCGGAAGCCGCTTCTGGCCGTTGAGCCGTCGTGAAAAGCCTAAACAGTTCCTTGACATACTCGGAACCGGAGAGACGCTTCTTCAGCATACTTTCAGGCGCTTTAAACAAACATGTTCTCCTGAAAATATTTATATTGTCACCAGTGCCGAACACAGTCATCTTGTTGAAGAACA
>CAYWEQ010000149.1:0-4509 GCA_964457185.1 uncultured Rikenellaceae bacterium | reverse complement strand
TCTTTTGCCGTAAAATCGGAATCGGAGCTGTTAAGGATATCGACAACATGGTTGAATTTCGCCAACTGGTTCTTTTGATGGTTGACCTTTATTTCACGAACGGATACGAGCCTGTATTTACACAGGAAAGCTATCCTGCAAAGAATATAAGCAAGTTTTTCCTCATATTCCACACATCTTCTTTCTATCTCCTCCTGTGTAAGATTGATCTGGTAATGACCCACTTCATTCCTTTCAGGTACCCAGAAGTCAAGGGCTGCAAAGAATTTACTGTCGAAATTTTCGCCCATTTCAGGCAGGAACCAGGGTGCCGATTTTTCCTTCATATTGCTTCCGATTGCCCGTATAAGCCAGGTATAGTTACCCATGCTCAGCACCAGCATCCTGCCCTGGAAATCTTTTGCCAGGTTATCGGAAACAACAAGTTTCCCTTCTTTCTTATCCTTCCATACCTGGCATATCATCACGAAGCTTATGAACTGCATGGTGCGTTCTATAGTCTTGAAGATCTGGTCAAGCCTCCCGCGGTCGGGCTGCCGCATGGAAGCGGAGAAGAGCCTCCTCAGCTCAATCCCTACAGGCCATGGGAAATTTTTAATGATTATATCACCCTGCAAGCGGGGATCGAGATTTTCCTCCTCCTCTTCATCAGCCACAAGCATTTTCTGAAGAGAAGGCTTATAGATCAGCATCTCCTGGAAAACCTTCTGGATGAGTCCTTCGTTTGTTGCTACCATATATAGAAAGATTAAGTTAAAATAATTTCACGTTATATTTTATGTGATTTGTCTGATCATAAAAGGGAAAAATTACAACAAAATATCGAAATACGCAAGAAAAAATGGCACTTGGTCATCGGTCCTCGGTACATGAAACAATCAAATTACAATTACCATATCGGGTCAATTTTCCAGAATGGCAGATAATTATTATATCCAACAATTAAAGAAAATAACAGATGTGTTAAAAACCCGATTAATATGCCAGAAACTATATATATACATAATTCTTTCAAGGAAAGATTGAATATATATTTTGGCAAGATAAATGATAATAATAAAGGTACCGGATAGTATATATAGGGTGGCAAACCTTTATGTAATCCGGCCGCACCTAACGCAACCAGGACAATAGCACTAACTATTGACCATATAATAAGATGCAACTGGTTTATCTCTTTTTGTTTTGAAATGTTTAACCTGTTACCGGCTTTTTTTGTAATTATTAAACCGCAATAAGTACCAATTGCAGCCTGTAATACTGATAATAACGGGCCATTAAAAGTCAATATGGTGTCGAAATAATTATTCACGGAAGAGAAGTAATAATAAAGTAGTGATAATATAGAAAGAACAAGTGTATTAAAGTTAAAACAAACATAACGACCTGACGCCTGATGCCTGACGCCTTTTTAATAACCAGCAGCCTGTCCGTCCTTGCGGGATTCTGAGGCGCCGTACCAGACCTTATTCTTCTCGTCCCACATTATCGCCTGGTAACCGCCAAAGCCGCCTAAATTCCCCTGGATCCTGTGTCCCATCGACAATAATTTCTGGATGACTTCAGGACGGAATCCGCTTTCAAGATGGAGCGTACCTCCGTCGGTCATTTGCTCTCCCGTGGGCTCGGATGAGCCTGTATGATAGATGCGGGGAGCATCACCCGCCTCCTGGAGATTCATCTTGAAATCAATTATGTTTACAACAATCTGTACATGTCCCTGGGGCTGCATGTCACCACCCATTACTCCGAAACTGATCCAGGGCTTGCCGTCTTTTGTAATGAAGGCAGGTATAATTGTATGAAACGGCCTTTTACCGGGGGCATAAACATTAGCATGTCCGGGTGAAAGACTGAACATTTCACCCCTGTCCTGCAGGATGAATCCCAATCCGGTGGGACACATTCCCGATCCCATGCCACGGTAATTGCTCTGAATAAGTGATACCATATTACCATATTTATCTGCAACAGTCAGATAAATAGTGTTTCCTGCTTCAATGAGTCCGGCATCATAAAGCCTGGCAGCTTTTACCGGATCAATGAGTTTGCGCCTTTCTCCTGCATATTTTTTTGAAATAAGCTGTTCTACAGGAACCTTACTGAAAACCGGATCAGCATAGTATTTTGCCCTGTCCTCAAATGCAAGCTTCTTTGCTTCAGTAAAAAGATGAACATATTCCGTAGATCCAAAGCCCATTGATGCAATATCATATCCTTCAAGAATATTAAGTATCTGTAGAGCAGCAATGCCCTGACCGTTTGGCGGCAGTTCCCAAACCTCATATCCCCGGTATGTGGTTTTTACCGGTTCAATCCATTCCGAGTGATGACGCGACAGGTCATCATAGGTAAGAAATCCACCCTGCTTCTTCATGAATGCAGCAATATCACGTGCAATGCTACCCCTGTAAAATTCATTACGGCCGCCTTTTACTATTTTTTCGAGCGTATTGGCAAGCAGGGGATTTTTAAATATCTCGCCTTTTGCCGGCACTTTTCCGTCAGGCATGTATACTTCCTTTACGTTGGGATATTCCTTTAACGCTTCAACACTTCTCACAAGATAATATGCAATGACTTCAGTTACAGGGAAGCCTTCACGGGCATAGCTGATCGCTGGCTGCAGTATATCTTTCATCGGCAGCCGTCCGAACATATCGTGCATCTCAAACCAGCCGTCAACACATCCCGGAACAGAAACAGGCAATGGTCCCCGCGAGGGTATGAATTCATACCCATTCTCCTTGAAGTACTCCAGCTTAAGCGATCTGGGAGACCTTCCGCTGGCATTGAGCCCGTAAAGTTTGCCTTTATCGGCGCTCCAGATAATTGCGAAAAGATCACCGCCAATGCCTGAGCCTGTCGGTTCAACAAGTCCCAGCATGGCATTTGCTGCTATGGCAGCGTCAATGGCGTTGCCTCCCTTTTTGAGAATGTCGATGGCAACCTGTGTGGCCAATGGCTGGCTCGTTGCTGCCATACCGTTGCGGGCGATAACTTCCGACCTTGTAGCAAAGTCGTGTCCTGTGATCCTGTCCTGTGAAAATGAAACCATAGGCATCATTATGGTTATAAAGAATAATATTTTGCTTTTCATCTGTCTCTCCTTTTACTGATGCAAATTTAATCAAACGCACTGACTATTTGGCCATTGCTTTAGCTTTTAATTCCGGCGGCATTTTTTCAATCGCATATCTCAGGGATGTTCGTGGCATGGTTTTCTTCTTTCTCATAATATAATCGAACACCTCCTTCTGATGAGCCTGACTAGCAACCTTAAGCATCCATCCATACCCTTTCTGAACCATATCATCCGTGTCAGAGTGCAGGATATCAGCTATCTCGAAAATGTCAGCAAGGAACAGACCTTTGCGGGCAGGTACTATCAGCGTAACGGCAGATGCACGCTTTACCCAGCGGTTCACGGACTTTGCCCATCTTTTAAGTTCCTTAAGGTAAGAAGGATACATTTCAATGAAAGTACCCACAGTATGGCTACATAATGTGTCGCATGCTGCCCAATTTGAGACATATTTATTCACCCACCTTTCAAAAGTAATAAAATCTGCAGGCTCATATTGCTTCCTTACATTGTACGACCACATGCAGGCAACGCCTGCTTCTTCTATGAAGCCGGATTTCCATAATTCTTCACATAATGAAAAGATATTATCTTTTGATTTATCAGTGATGTTCTTGTAATACTCTTTACTGATCTGCTCTGTTTTGGCCGATTTAAGGCCGTAGATCTTAATGCTCTCCTTAAAATATTTCTCTCCCTGGAGCCTTGTTTTTTCATCCGCATTCCGGATCAGTTCTGCCCTTATATTGTTGATTATTGAATTCATTTTTTATTTAATTTTAGTACATTATAAATTAACGAAATTTAATTGAATTATAATGAAAAAAATAATCCTGTTTTATCTGTTACTGTCTTGTCCTTTTATTCTTAATTCTCAGTTTCCGGATGCACAGAAATGGCATAAGTACGAGCTTGTATTCAAAAGCACTACTTCCTACGAAAACCCAATCCAGGATGTCAGGAGCTTTGAGGTGGCATTCACTTCTCCGACAGGTATTCAAAAAATTATTAACGGCTTCTGGGACGGGGGAGATGTCTGGAAAGCAAGATTTATGCCCTGTGAAACAGGCAGATGGACCTTCGAAACAAAATGTTCTGATACAAAAAATACGGGACTTGATAGTCAGAAAGGATCATTTCTCTGTAAACCAAGTACCGACCAGAAGGATATCTACAAACATGGTCCCATAATCAATCCTCCGGGCACATATTACCTTACACATGCCGATGGAGCTCCTTTCTTCTGGCTCGCCTGTACAGCGTGGAATGGCGCAATGAAGTCAACAGATAGTGAATGGGACAAGTATCTTCAGCAACGCTCATCAAATAATTACAGCGCCATACAATTAGTGACAACTGAATTCCGGGGGTGCGATAAGAATGCTGAAGGCCTTGTTGCTATCCGGGGATGCGGCCGGATAAGC
>CAYWEQ010000148.1:0-4575 GCA_964457185.1 uncultured Rikenellaceae bacterium | reverse complement strand
TAGTTTACATAAAAAAGCCTTATTTTTGCGTTCCAAAATTGGAGACTCAATTTATATTTGGATTAATAACATTTTAGTTAGAGACATGTATTTGACAACTGAGAAAAAGCAGGAGTTTTTCAAAAGCTTTGGAACGTCAGAGATTGATACGGGGACTGCTGAAGGCCAGATAGCCTTGTTTTCATACAGGATCAATCATCTTACTGAACACCTTAAAAAGAACAAAAAGGATTTCAGTACACAGCAGGCGCTTATCAAGCTTGTCGGAAAGAGAAGAAGGCTTCTTGACTACCTGAGGGTAAAAGATATAGGACGATATCGTGAAATCATAAAAGCTTTGAAATTACGTAAATAAAAAAAGGCAATCCAAAATTGCCTTTTTTTGTACTATTTTTATGTCGTGTAATTTCAAAAATCATAAATCATATTTGTAATGTTTAAAGTAAAAGAAAAGACTATTGATCTCGGCGACGGGAGACAGGTAGTGATGGAAACAGGAAGACTTGCCAGACAGGCTGACGGGGCTGTCCTGTTAAAAATGGGAAAAACTATGCTGCTGGCAACAGTTGTCGCAGCTAAAGAGGCAAAAGAAGACACTGATTTCATGCCTCTTTCAGTAGAATACAAGGAAAAATATGCTTCTTCAGGACGGATTCCGGGAGGATTTCTTAAAAGAGAATCAAGGCCGTCAGATTACGAGATTCTTATTTCCAGACTGGTTGACAGGGCATTACGTCCTCTCTTTCCGGATGATTTTCATGCAGAAACATTCGTTACAATCAATCTTATCTCAGCTGACACAGATATAATTCCGGATGCACTTGCAGGTCTTGCCGCATCGGCAGCCCTCACTATCTCGGATATACCTTTCAATGGTCCTATTTCTGAAGTAAGAGTTGCAAGGATAAACAAACAGTTTGTTATAAACCCTACGGCAACTCAACTTAAGGAGGCCGATATAGACCTGATGGTAGGTGCAACTTATGAGAATATCCTTATGGTGGAGGGAGAAATGAAAGAGGTTTCGGAAGCTGAAATGCTTGAAGCCCTCAGGATAGCGCATGAGACAATCAGGGTTCATTGCAAGGCACAGATGGAGTTTGCAAAGGAAATCGGAGCTCCGGCAAAACGTGAATATTATCATGAGGTCAATGATGAGGACCTGAGGAAGAAGGTATGGGATGAAACATATGACAAATGTTACCAGGCAGCAAAATCATCAACTGCAGACAAGCATAAAAGACTCGATGCTTTTGAAGCTGTCATAACGGAATTCCTTGCACAATATACTGAAGAGGATGAAATTGATGAGGTAATGGTCAGAAGATATTACTACGATGTGCTCAAGGAAGCAGCAAGACGACTGGTTCTGGATGAACAGATAAGGCTTGACGGCAGGAAGCCTGATGAGATACGTCAGATAGTTTGCGAAATAGATCCGCTTCCTGCCACACATGGATCAGCTTTGTTCACAAGGGGAGAGACACAGTCTCTTACCACAGTAACACTAGGGACCAAACTGGATGAGAAGATCATTGATGATGTTCTGAACCAGAGAACGGAAAAATTCACACTTCACTATAACTTCCCGCCTTATTCAACGGGTGAGGCAAAACCCGCCAGGGGAATAAGCAGAAGAGAGATCGGACACGGGAACCTTGCCCACAGGGCTCTCAAGAATATGATGCCTCCTGATGAAGAAAATCCCTATGCGATAAGAGTTGTATCAGATATTCTTGAATCAAACGGCTCTTCGTCAATGGCTACTGTTTGTGCCGGGACGCTGGCTCTCATGGATGCCGGAATACAGATCCGCAAACCGGTATCAGGAATTGCTATGGGGCTCATAACAGACAAGGATACAAAGAAATACGCGATCCTCTCAGATATCCTGGGCGATGAAGACCATCTCGGGGATATGGATTTTAAGGTTGCAGGTACCCGTGACGGTATAACCGCAACCCAGATGGATATAAAAGTGGAAGGCCTCTCATTCGAGATACTTGGACAGGCTCTTGAACAGGCAAAAGCCGGAAGGATGCACATTCTTAAAATAATGAATGACCTTATCCCGGAACCTCATCCGGAGCTGAAGCCTCATGCCCCGAGGATCGAGATGCTTTCAATACCGAAGGATATGATCGGAGCCCTTATAGGTCCGGGTGGAAAAGTCATTCAGGAGATACAGCGGGTTACAGGTGCCACAATAATTGTGGAAGAAATTGACGGCCGCGGCGATGTGAATGTTTTCGGCGAGAACAAGGAGATAATTACTGCCGCTGTCGAATGGATAAAAAGAATCGTAGCTGTTCCTGAAGTAGGCCTGGTGTACAAGGGGAAAGTAAAAACAATTGTTCAGTTCGGCGCATTTGTTGAGATACTGCCTAATAAAGACGGACTTCTGCACATCTCGGAGATTGACTGGAAGAAGTTGAGAACGGTTGATGAGGTGCTTAAGGAAGGTGATGAAATAGAGGTCAAGCTTATTGATATCGATCCTAAAACAGGAAAACTGAAACTTTCGAGGAAGGTTCTGTTGCCTCGTCCGCCAAAACCTGAAAACGAGCATAAACCACCAGAAAATCAGAATAAATAATCATAAACGATTAAATATATTGTTGTTATCGTTGAGCCGTTGTATGTAACGGCTCTAACGATTTTTTGTAATTCCCTTTTCAATTCCTAAATTTGAATAATTGAATCAGCAATTAACTCAGGAATGGATATCAAATACAATTACGTTGTAATTGAAGGAAATATTGGCGCAGGGAAGACAACCCTGGCAACAAGGATTTCGGAACAATTCAACGCAAGTCTTATCCTCGAACATTTTGCCGATAATCCTTTTCTTCCGAAATTCTATGAAAATCCTGAGAAATATTCTTTTCCGCTTGAGCTGTCATTCCTGGCCAGCCGTTATAAGCAGCTAAAGGAAGAGCTGGCACCCCAGGATCTGTTCAAATCTTTCACGGTTGCCGATTATTACTTCATGAAATCGCTGGTTTTTGCTTCCTCCACTCTTCAGGGCGAGGAATATAATCTGTACAGAACCATATTCTATATCATTTACGGTTCTTTGCCAAAGCCCGACATATTTGTATATCTTCATCTGAGCGCGGAAAGACTTCTGAATAATATTAAAAAGAGAGGAAGGGATTATGAAAAAAGTATAACCATGGAGTATCTTCAGAAGATCCAGGAGAGCTATTTTACCTTTTTCAGGCAGAATCCGGAAAACAAGTATCTTGTTATTGATATTAATGGAATAGATTTTGTGGCAAATGAAAATCACTGCAGGAAAATAATCGATACAATCTTTGGCAGAGAACATTCTGCTGGTCTGAACATGGTGATTTTATAAATATTTTAAGGAATTTGGCAGAATCTTTGACTATTTTTTTTTAAATTTGTATTTTAATTTGTATATTGTTCAATTAATGTGAAATAAACCGATCATAAACAAATAACTATTTTTACTATGAAAAAAATCAGTAGCTATTTTATCCTTATTCTGGCCGCAGTTGTAATGTCAAGTTGCAGCGGTCTGAATAAAATGAAGCAAAATGCAGGCCTGATCAAGTATGAGGTGACCCCGAAAGTGCTTGAAGCGCATGGAGGAGTTGTAAATGTTGAAATCACAGGACAATTCCCCGCAAGTTATTTCGACAAGAAAACTGTCCTGACAGCAACCCCGGTCCTCACCTATGCCGGCGGTGAATCAAATTTTGAAACAGTTAACGCCGTTGTTCAGGGAGAAAGCGTTCAGGCTAATAACCCGGTAATTACTTACAATGGAGGTAATTTCAAATATGCTTCATCTGTACCATACAATGACGCAATGAAGGTATCAGAGCTTATGCTGAGAGTTAAAGCTGTAAGAGGATCTAAAAACCTCGATTTCGATCCTGTTAAGCTTGCAGATGGTGTCATTGCAACATCAACACTGGTAGAAAAACATGGAAAGTCTATAGCCATGAAGGATAATTTCGTAAGAATTGTCCCGGAAAACCAGGCTGCTGATATAAATTATGTGATCAATCAGTACGATATCCGCAGCTCAGAGCTGAAAGCTGAAGATATAGTTGCACTGAAAGATTATATCAAGAATGTCAGTGCTGATACAAACCGCCAGTTTAAAGGCGCCGGGATAAGCTCCTATGCTTCTCCTGACGGCGGACTTGACCTGAATACAAAGCTTTCAGGCAACAGGGGAACTGCAGCTGACAAATTCCTAAAGAAAGAATTTGATAAAATTGAAACTGCAAAGACTGATGGCTTCTTCGATTCAAAAACCACACCTGAAGACTGGGAAGGTTTTAAAACTGAAGTCGAAAAATCATCACTGCAGGACAAAGATCTTATTCTCCGTGTTCTCTCAATGTATTCCGATCCCGAAGTTCGTGAAAAGGAAATAAAGAACATGACAGCAGCTTATGAAGCATTGAAAACCGATATTCTTCCAAGGCTGAGGAGATCAAAAATGCTCATAAATGTTGATAAAGTAGGCAGAAGTGATGAAGAGATCCTTGCACAGGCCAAATCTGATCCGAAAGTCCTGAGTCTTGAGGAAATGCT
>CAYWEQ010000147.1:0-4583 GCA_964457185.1 uncultured Rikenellaceae bacterium | reverse complement strand
AGGTTACAGGCATTTGTATTTCAGGTAAAAGAGTATGCAGAAGCGGAGAACAACTAGCCTGAAGATAACTTAATCAATTTACTGCGAGACCTATATCACTTTAAATCCGAGCCTTTCAAGCATCTTCCTTGTATGTTTTGTTCCGCCGTTTAACTTGACTGTAAAGGCATTGAACTCTCTTCTGATTTTGTAGTCACCTCTTTGCTTTTCAAAGTCGGCCGGTGCAAACCGAAGGTTGATATTGTCTTCGTCAATATTAAATGTATGAAAAACTGCCTCCCTTATAATGTCTTCACCTGCTTTCCCGACTCCGCTTATTGATATTACCGGTTTTTCAGGTTTGGGAACTATTCCCGGATACCACTCTTTAAGAGGAAGGCTGAAGAAGCTGCATAAAGAATTTACGATGATTGCTGTACCATTTGCTTTGCCATCTGTTGAATAGCCGGCAATATGTGGTGTGGCAAGGAATGTTTTCGCCATAAGGTCAAGATCAATATCAGGTTCATTATCCCACACGTCCAGCACTGCTCCGGCCAGTTTCCCGGATGCGAGAGCCTGCTTGAGAGCTCCTGTTTCCGTTACCTCACCTCGTGAAGTGTTTATGAACCATGTCCCTTTTTTCATCTTTTTGAAGCTCTTTTCATCAAACAGATGCCAGGTACAATCCTCCCCCACTACATTAAGGGGAACATGAAGTGTCACAATATCAGATTTATATAGAATGGTTCCAAGATCGACAAAGTCTTTCTGACCTTCAATTCTGGCCCTCGGAGGATCGCTGAGCAGAACATTCATTCCCAGTATACGTGCAAACTTTTCGACTTTTGTACCAACATTACCGACCCCTACAATACCGATTGTCCTGCCCTTCAGGCTGAAGCGGAATTCTGCCGCAATTTTAAGCAGGGAGGCTGCCATATATTGCTGGACGGAGTATGAATTGCATCCCGGAGCATTGGTCCAGAATATTTTATTCTTTTCACAGAATTGAGTATCAATATGGTCGAAGCCGATAGTTGCAGTGCCGATAAACTTTATTCTGGTCCCTTTAAGAAGGGATTCCGTACATTTTGTCCTGGTTCTTGTAAGAAGAGCATCAGCATCCTTCAGTATCTTAATGCTGATCTGCTTTCCGGGAAGGTATATTACCTCAGCATATGGTTCCAGGATACCTTTAAGAAAAGGGATCTTATCATCTGCAACAATCTTCATTGTTTTTAATATTTCCTGTGAAATTAAATAATTTTACCGAAATACTTAAAGTATAAACCAGTGAAAAACTGGAAGACAAATGAAACAAGACAAAAGAAACAGGTGAAAAATATATTCGATCTTATTCAACTATCGTCATTTCATTCAAAAGATACCGTGCATCTGCATATTTATCTATAATGAACAATACAAACCTGATATCAAGGCTTATATTACGGCTCTGATCCGGATTGAATGCCATATCGCTGGCCACACCCTCCCATGCCCTGTCGAAATTGATCCCGATCAGGTGTCCTTCGGCATTTATCACAGGACTTCCTGAATTACCGCCTGTTGTATGGTTATTGGCAATGAAACAGACAGGCACCTCTCCATCCTGAGTATATCTCCCGAAATCCCTGTTCATGTACAATTGCTTGAGTTTGTCAGGAACATCATAATCATAAATATCAGGATTATCTTTTTCTATAATGCCTTTCAGGGTGGTGTAGTGTTTAAAATAAACAGCGTCCCTTGAAAGATATCCCTGTACATTGCCATAGGCGACCCGGAGAGTTGAATTTGCATCAGGGTAAAACACCCGTTCTTTGTCAAATTCCATCTGCAGAGTCATATAGTCTTTGTTAAGTCTCTGTATTTCAGATGATATACGGTTAAGTTCACCTCTTACATTGGCAGCCAGGAAATCGCCGGCACTTTTGGCCAGCCTGTAAAACGGATCCCTGTTCAGCTTTGCCAGACTTTCCTTGTTAAAATTATTTACAAATGAGATAAATCTTTCTTCATCAGTGAAAATGGTCTTACCGTACATCTTTTCAGCAAACGACCGGAAGTTACCTTTGCATGCATTCCTGATCCTGAAATATTCTGGCGCCTGCCATTTGGCATCAAGGTTTTCACCATACATAGTCATTACTGCATCAAACAGCTTCTTATCTGTCCCGGCGTTGTAATCCCTGAAAAAACCTTTTGCTACGTTAATAAGCTCATTTCTTGCAACATCTGCTTTTTCAGATTCCGCATCACTTTCATACAAACCGGCAAATGCGATCATGTACCTGGCAAATCCTACAGCTTCCGCCCCGTTGCTGAAGAAGGCATCGCTGGTATAGCTGCTGACAAGACTGTAATCCTTGAGTTCTGAATACAATTCCTTGTACCGCGGCAGTATATTACCGTACTTTGTTTTCCTTGTCTCATCCGCATTTATCCAGTCAGTGAGCCTCTTCTCGTATTCCTGCTTCTTTGCTATGGTATTCATTCTTTCAAGGCCCTGGTTCTCTCCTATCCATTTTTTCCACGAATTGGCGATATTTGATTTCTTAGCTGAATATTGCAGCCTGATCAGGGGATCAGTATTCATTGCTGCTTCCATTATCTCTATCTTCTTTGTCCTGATGGCGATCATTTTGGGGTTAATATTATCCTTGATCATAGCGATATGATATGACGGGACATATTCGGAAGTTGAACCCGGGTAACCGAATACCATGGTAAAATCCCCTTCATTAACACCTTTAAGGGAAACAGGAAAATGATAAAGCGGCTTATAAGGCTGGTTCTCTTTTGAGAATGGTGCCGGTTTGTTATCCTTGTTTGCATAAACACGGAAAAGTGAAAAATCTCCTGTATGCCTGGGCCAGACCCAGTTATCTGTTTCTCCGCCGAATTTTCCAATTGCTGACGGAGGTGCTCCGACAAGTCTTACATCGTTGAATGTTTCGTAGACCAGGAGGAAATACTGGTTACCCATATAGAATGGTCTTACGGATGCAGTAAATCCGGTACCATCAATCGCGCTCTTTCTTATCATTTCAGAATTAGAGCCTATCATTTCTTCACGTTTAGCATCATCCATATCTTCTGTCACGCCATTCAGCACCCTGTCGGTCACATCTTCCATTCTTTTCAGGAAAGTCACAAACAGACCACGGCAGGGAATCTCTTCATCATGCGACATAGCCCAGAATCCGTTTGTGAGATAATCATTTTCAAGGGAGGAAAGAGCCTGAATCCTTCTGTATCCGCAATGATGATTGGTAAGCAGCAATCCGTCGGGGGAGATCAATTCTCCCGTGCAACCTCCACCGAATGAGACCACTGCATCCTTCATGCATGCTTTGTTGATGCTGTAGATGTCTTCTGCTGTAAGTTTGAATCCCTTTTCCTGCATCAGCTTAATATTGTATTTTTCGATCAGCAGCGGTATCCAAATGCCCTCATCGGCTTTCAATGAATGGACTGTGAACATGAACAGAAGCAAAAGTGCGACAAACTTATTTTTCATGTTTAATTGTTTTGGGGTGCAAGGTGATGATCTTCTTCCATATACCGTGTACAATGCACTGAACCTTGCACTTCTTATTTAATGAATTCCTGAAGTTCTTTATACAGCCTCTGCACCGGCAGCCCCACCACATTAAAGTATGAACCCTCAATGCGGGTGCAGGCTGCCAGACCTATCCATTCCTGTATTCCGTAGGCTCCTGCTTTATCATAAGGTTTAAATTCCTCGACATAATAGTCAATCTCTTCGTCCGAAAGAGTGTCAAATGTCACTCTCGTTGAAACTGAGAAAGTTTTCTCCTTTGATTTTGACAGAAGTGTGACACCTGTTATTACCTCATGAGTATTGTCAGAAAGATCCCTGATCATCTGTTTCGCTTCATCAGCTCCTGCAGGCTTTCCGAGCACTTTATTATTGCACCATACTATTGTATCTGCAGTTATAACTATCTCATTATCTGATACTTCATCTTTAAACAAACTGGCTTTTGCCCGGGAAAGGAAAACAGCGATCTCTTCCCCTTCCAGATTTTCAGGGTAATTTTCAGGATAATCTTTGATGATCACATCGAATCCGATGCCCAGCTGTCTTAACAGCTGCTGCCTTCTTGGTGAGCGTGATGCAAGAATGATCCTGTATTTATTCAGGCTGTCAGTTATCATTTTTCAGACTAAGTTCCAGGTGATAATTGCCTTTACAACCAGAGAATACAGGATTCCTGTCAGCATTACAAGCTTCATTAATGTGCTGGCACTGTGAAGCTGTTTCTTATTTTTACTTATAAGTATCTGATAAATAATATAAAGCAGTGGCAAAACAACAAATACTGACAGATAGATCAATGTTATCTTATCAGAAACAAAGAAGGCCCAAACCAGGTAAAGCAATGTTATTGTAATGATTATAAGGCTGGTGACAACAATTTTTGAGGCGGGTATGCCTAATACTACAGGCATCGTATTCCTTCCATAAGTCAGGTCTCCTTCAAAGTCTTCGATGTCCTTTATTATTTCACGGGTCAGGGTCGTAAGAAATGCAAAAAGAGAAAAACCGCCGATCCAGTAAAACAGGAAACGGAGAC
>CAYWEQ010000146.1:0-4592 GCA_964457185.1 uncultured Rikenellaceae bacterium | reverse complement strand
CTATAATAAACGGCGCCGAGGAATTCCTTCAGAAGCTAAGGGATCTCGGGATTGGAATTTATTCCACAGGAGGTGAGACAGCCGATGTCGGAGATCTTGTAAGGACAATCATTGTCGACTCCACAGTCATCGCAAGGATGGAACGCAGGAATGTTCTTTCAAACCACAATATCCGACCGGGCGACATCATAATAGGTTTAGCCTCTTTCGGACAGACAACATATGAAGATGAATATAACGGCGGTATGGGGAGCAATGGTCTTACTTCCGCACGACATGACGTTTTTGAAAAATACCTTGCCTCAAAATACCCTGAAAGCTACGATCCGTCGCTTTCTGAAGAACTTATTTACGCCGGAAAGCTTAAACTTACCGATCCTGTAAAAGATCTGAATATTGATTCAGGGAGGCTGGTGCTTTCACCTACCAGGACCTATGCTCCTGTTGTTAAAAAAATAACAGAAGCCATGCGCACACAGATACACGGTATGGTGCACTGTTCAGGGGGGGGACAAACCAAAATTCTCCATTTCATTGATAATCTTCATGTTGTAAAAGACAACCTGTTCCCTCTGCCTCCTCTGTTCAGGATTATCCAGGAGCAATCAGCAACCGAATGGAAAGAAATGTACCAGGTGTTCAATATGGGTCACAGGTTCGAGATCTATACAGATGAAAAATATGCAGACGAAATAATCAGTATTGCATCAGGTTTCAATCTCGAAGCTAAAATAATTGGGCATTGCGAACCATCAGATACCAGGAAGCTGACAATCAAGTCGGAATCCGGTAGTTATGTTTATTAATAACATCCCCCTGCCAACTCGCCCTCCCGCCCTCCTTCTTCGCCAGTCGCCTATAATACATTGTATATTGCCTTTGTACCGTTACGCCTTTGCGCCTTTGCGCCTTTTTATTATCTTCGCACCCGAAATTGAAAAGCAATGGCTGGCAATCTTATTCTTGAGCGGCTTGAAGGAGTGAAGCAGAGGTTCATAGAGGTGGGGGAGCTCCTGAACCAACAGGATGTGCTTTCCGATATGAAGAGGTATGTAAAACTGAACCGGGAGTACAAAGATCTTCAACCTATTATTGAGGCCTATGAAAAATATAAGCTGGTCCTTTCGAATATATCGAGCACAAAAGAGCTTCTGGGAAAAGAGAAGGATGAAGAAATGAGGGAGATGGCCAAGGCTGAACTTGAAGAACTGAACAGCCAGATACCCGAAATGGAGGAGGAGATAAAACTTCTTCTTATCCCTTCCGATCCGGAAGATGACAAAAATGCCGTTGTTGAGATCAGGGCAGGTACTGGCGGTGACGAAGCGAGTATCTTTGCCGGCGATCTGTTCAGGATGTACACAAAATTCTTCGAATCAAAAAGATGGAAGGCAGAGGTGAACCGCTACTCCGAAGGTACCGCAGGAGGGTATAAAGAGATCGTAATGAGCGTTTCAGGAGATGGCGTTTATGGAATCATGAAATACGAATCCGGCGTTCACCGGGTTCAGAGGGTTCCACAGACCGAAACACAGGGACGTGTACATACATCAGCCGCTACGGTGGTCGTGCTGCCCGAAGCCGATGAGTTTGATGTTGTAATTAAGAATGAGGATATCCGGAAAGATACATACTGCTCATCAGGCCCCGGGGGACAGTCTGTCAACACAACCTATTCGGCAATCCGTCTGACCCATATACCGACCGGCATAGTTGTAACATGCCAGGATGAGAAATCACAGATTAAGAACTACGATAAAGCCCTGAAGGAATTAAGGACCAGGCTTTATAATCTTGAATACCAGAAATATATTGATGAGGTATCCCACCGCCGCAAAACAATGGTTTCCACAGGCGACAGGTCAGCAAAGATCAGGACATACAACTATCCGCAGGGCAGGATGACCGACCACAGGATAGGGCTTACGTTATATAACCTTCCGTCTATCCTTGATGGCAATATCCAGGAGGTGATCAATAAGTTGCAGATGGCGGAAAATGCGGAAAGACTAAAGGAAAGTAATATCTAAACAATCTGTTTATGAATCATTTGCAGTTGTTTGAAAGTATAAGGCAGAAAAGATCATTCCTCTGTATTGGTCTCGATTCGGAAATTGAAAAGATCCCTTCATCCCTGAAGAAAGAAAAAGATCCGGTTTTTCAATTCAACAAACGGATAATAGATTCCACACATAAATACGCTGTGGCCTATAAACTAAACACAGCATTTTATGAATCCGGCGGCATATCAGGCTGGAATTCTCTGGAATCAACAGTTAAGTATATCAGGAAGAAGCATCCTGAAATTTTCATTATTGCTGATGCCAAACGAGGCGATATTGGCAACACTTCAAAAATGTATGCAAAAGCGTTTCTCGAAAACCTGCACTTTGATGCAATAACTGTTGCCCCCTATATGGGAGAGGATTCGGTGACTCCCTTTCTATCTTATCCCGGAAAATGGGTGATATTGCTGGCGCTGACATCAAACAAGGGAGCAGATGATTTTCAGTATCACGACGAGGATGGCATTAAGCTTTTTGAAAGAGTTCTTACCGTATCGAAAAAATGGGGTACGGTTGACAATATGATGTATGTAGTGGGAGCCACACGTGCTGAAATGATCAGTGAAATCAGGAAGATAGTGCCCGATCATTTTCTCCTTGTGCCGGGCGTGGGTGCTCAGGGCGGCAGTCTTGCAGAGGTGGCAAAATACGGACTTAACAATAAATGCGGACTTCTGGTGAATTCTTCGAGAGGAATAATCTTTGCAGATAATTCAGAGAAATTCGATGAGGTAGCCGCCGAAAAGGCCAGGGAATTGCAGATGGAGATGGAAGGGTATCTTGCCGAAAAGAATCTGATCTGAGGATTTCAGGTTAAAGAGGGAGATTGCTTCGTCTTCCGCTGCGCGGAATCCTCGCAGTTGCGAGGAGCCCAGCGACGAAGCAATCTTTTCAATAAATTCCTGATTTTATATAGGTAAATTTCCTATCTTTATATTCTCGCTGTTTTATTTAATTTGTGCTCCCATGAAAGAAGAATTCCTTCACTACCTGTGGAAATACAATCTTTATAATGCTGATAAACTGATTGATAATGAGGGCAATAAAATCATTGTGATCCACCCCGGTGAATATAACCGTGATTCCGGTCCCGATTTTTTCAATGCCAGGCTTTGCATTGCAGGAACTGAATGGGCTGGCAATGTTGAAATACATACCAGGGCATCGCACTTTGACAGTCACGGACATAATCTCGATCCGGCTTTTGACAATATAATTCTTCATGCCGTGGCAGAGAATGACAAACAGGTCTTTAATACCAGGAGTGAAGAGGTGCTTACTGCTGAGCTGGTATTTGACACCGGCCTTTATGAAAAGTATATTGACCTTGTCAATGATCATTTCGTAATTGCCTGTCAGTCGGAATTTAGCAGCCTTGACAGCTTTTTTATCCGTCACTGGCTCAATGCCGTGGTAATTGAACGGCTGGATGAGAGATCAGAACAGATAATGAAAATCTTTTCGGAAACCGGCAATGACTGGGAGGAAACATTTTACAGGATACTGACCCGGTATTTCGGCTTCAGGGTAAATACAGAACCGTTTGAAATGCTTGCTTCATCCCTGCCGTTCAGGATAATACGTAAGCATATTGATAACAGGTTCCAGGTTGAGGCATTATTGTTTGGCACTGCCGGGATGCTTGATGAAGATCTTTTCAAGGAGGCACTCAATGATGATTATTACGTTGCACTGATCAGGGAATATAAAATATTATCAGCCAAATATTCTCTGCGTCCGCTGCATGGCTGGATATGGAAATTTGCACGTCTGCGTCCCGCAAATTTTCCCACCATTCGCATATCCCAGCTGGCTGCGATGCTGGCAGTCACAGGAGGTTTGTTCTCAAAGGTGATTGAGGCCGTTGATATCAAAAAGCTTAAGGAGCTGTTTGAGGTAACAGCGTCAGAGTACTGGGATGAGCATTTTGTCTTTGGCAGGAAAAGCAGGTCATATGCAAAGATCACCGGTTCTCAGGCGACGGATATTTTCCTTATCAATGCGGTCATCCCTTCAATATTCGTTTATGGGAGGTACAGGGACGACAGGGAGATATGCGAAAGGGCAGTTTCATTCCTTGAAGATATATATCCGGAAGAAAACTCAATCATCAATGAATGGCAATCTGCCGGAGTAACAGCAGAGTCAGCCTTCTATTCACAGGCGCTCATCCATCTCAGGAACAATTACTGCAGGAAAAGAAAATGTCTCGATTGCCGGATCGGCGCTAAGCTTGTCAGTCTCGGCAGAACTCTCAGGAAACAGGATGAGCTGATGCTTGAACCATAACCCCCTCTTTTGACCAATTATCGAATTTCTTTGATAAACAGACGAATATTTATGTGATCACACGCAACGTATGGCCCGTTATTTGCGTCTTTTTTATGTAGAGCGGCAATAATTTTATAACACAATATGTTATAAGGAAAAGAAAAAGCAAGAATAATTTAAAAAAATATTCCAATTGTTTAATAGTTTACATAAAAAAGCCTTATTTTTGCGTTCCAAAATTGGAGACTCAATTTA
>CAYWEQ010000145.1:0-4649 GCA_964457185.1 uncultured Rikenellaceae bacterium | reverse complement strand
TGAATGACGGGTGGGTAACAGCTTCATTGAAAAGTGTGGGAATGGATTCATCTATCATTGAGCAGCTTGTAAACAGAGTATATGGTAAACAATATGAAAACATCCATAGCATTGTTATCATCAAAGATAGTAAACTGGTGTTTGAGGAATATTGGCCGGGGAACGATTTTGGTTATAAAAGCCCCGATTATCTTGGAAGATATATTGAATTCGACAGAGATACACGTCATAATACGCACTCTGCTACAAAAAGTATTACATCTATCGTTGTAGGAATCGCTTTAGATAATGTATTTATCAACAGTGAGGATGATGGTATATTTGACTATCTCCCGGATCACTCTTCTTTAAGCGTTGGTGGCAGGGAAAAAATTACGATCAAACATATGCTTACTATGTCTTGCGGTTTGCAATGGAACGAATGGGAAGTATCCGTTTCAGAGTCAGTACACGATATAGTTCGCTTTAACCAGTCCATTAATCCAATATCGTATTTACTCTCAAAACCGCTGGTATCAGAACCCGGGACCACATTCTATTATAATGGAGGAGGAGTCGATTTATTAGGTGAAATAGTTAAAAATGCAGTTGGACAGACCGTACAGGATTTTTCAAAAATTAATCTATTCGGCCCTCTTGGTATAACTAACTATTACTGGCAGACTTTGTCACCATCCGGTATAACCTGCTGCCACGGTGATATCTATATTACTCCTCGCGATATGGCTAAACTGGGCTATCTGTATTTAAATGATGGAGTATGGGACGGAACACGCATCATTTCTTCAGAGTGGATCAGTAAATCTGTTCAAAATCATATATCCCCTGGTGTTACCTGGGCTGATGGTTATGGCTATCTATGGTGGCTGAGAGATTACACAATCAATGGAAAAACCTATAGTGCATACTGCGCTGAAGGATGGGGCGGGCAGTTTATTATGGTGTTGCCAGACGAAGAAATTGTGGTTGTGTTTACCGGAGCCAACTACGTTAGTGATTCTCCATGCGATGAGATTATGAGAAGTTATATTCTACCATCACTGGAATAGTTCACATTGCTCTTCAACTGAGACAGGAGTAAAAGTCCTGATAATTGATGGCGGATTTTTAAATTAATATATAATTAAGATTGCCTGACATATCATCAAAAATTAAATAGTATGGTAAAGCATATTTTCTTTTTCTGTATTCTGTTTGTTATATCCTCTCCTGCCCTGCTTTCACAGGAAAATCAAGTCCCTGTCGAGGCTTCCGAAACCTGGTTGAACAACCAGCATCAGCCCGAAAAACTGATGGATGCTATTGGCCTTAAGGAAGGCATGACAATTGCAGATATTGGTGCAGGAAGAGGAAGGATGACTGTCTTCTTCTCGCTTAAAGTAGGTGAAAAAGGCAGGGTATATGCCAACGATATAGATAAGGAGGCTCTTACATACCTTGAGCACAGGTGCCAGGCAAACAACATGACTAATGTAAAAACCTTCCCAGGCAAAGTTGATAATCCCATGCTTCCTGCCGGAGAAGTTGATATAGCATTCATGGTGAGTACCTATCATCATCTTGAAAAGCCGGTCGATATGATGAGGAACACGATTCCATGCCTGAAAAAGGATGGCATATTGGTAATTGTTGAACGTGATCCTGTCAAGACAGGACAGACAGGAAGGGAAAGCACCTCAAGGGAAAAGCTGACCAGGGATGCAAATGAAGCAGGATTTGAATTGATCAAAGTCAATTCTGAACTTCTTGAAAGAGATAATATATATTTTCTCAAAGTAAAAAAATAAACCACGGGGTTACACAGAGTTAAAACAGAGTTGCACAGTTTAATAACCGTGTAGCTCGGTGTCTGTCTGAGTCCCGAGGACTCGGGACGAAGACCAGTGCAACTCCGTGGTTAATGGATTTATTGCTAAAATACAAGGAATAATATAGGAATGATCTGTCCTGATCATATACAAAAAGCGTTAATTTCTTCAAAATTATATAGGGTGTTATCTGTCTGAAGGGTCTTAATAATACTGATACTCAAAATCCTCCGGATGAAACTATCAGTTTTCTTGTACTTGTCCAATTTTAAGCTGCGTATACCAGCTAAGCTTCTTATTCTGCTGCATTCATTTTTATTGATCCCCGTATTTCTATTTTCCCAGGAAGAGGATTTCAGGCAAAGGACTCATTATTTTGGCTTTGAACCCGGGAGCAACCAGATCAAAGAGAATATCCTCATACCAAAAGTGAACAGAGGTTCAGTCATTGAATTCTCATACAGGTTTGAAAATGAAGGCAGGAATTATAATGAAGTAACATTCAATATTGGTTATAGTAAATTAAGAACAAAGGTTGAAACCGAAAAGGTCACTCAAAACTTACAGATGAGTGTTGGTTATTCATGGGGTAAAAACCTGCTGCCCGGGGAAAAAGTAAATTATTATCTGGGCGTTAAAGCAAATTATCTCTGGACATTAATGGAATTTCCTGTATGGGATGAATCAAGAGCGTACTGGGGTACAGTTATTTCAGCAGGCCCGTTTAACAGGGTGAATCTGGCATTTGATAACAACACTTCATGGATCTGTTCACTTCAAATAGATCTCATAGGATTTTGCAGCAGGCCGGATGAAGAAAGGCTTTATGCTCAGGAAAAATGGACGGTACCGAATATTATACAAATTACAAACAGTGGCTTTTCATTTGTCACTTTAAATAGTTTTGTTATATGCTCTCTAAGAAATGAATACAGAATCCCTTTAAAAAACGATAACTTTTTTTCATTCTGTAATTCAATTACTTATGCAACTGTTTCGGAAAGTAAAGGAAAATCTTTACAAACTGTAAAGATCAGTTTCGGGTTTGGACTGGGGTTTTGAAGAAAAAAAACAGGAATATGTCAGAAAAATGGATCCGGTCAGCTTTAATAATCGCTCTGTCAGCGGTTGTAACATCCTGTCTTAAAGAAGGGCCATTTAAACTGCCTTATTCCGGATTCCGGCCTGCTGATATCGGTGACGGATGGGAAATCTCCTCTCCCTCAGCAGAAAACATCGACAGCATTAAGCTGGACCGTGCTTTCAGGTACATCTACAGGGAAGATGAATATTATCTTGTAAGAAGTATGATAATTGTGAGGAATGGAAAGATTGTCGCAGAAGCTTACCCCCATGATCCCGGTGATATAAACCGGATTCAGAATATCAAATCTGACACAAAATCGTTTACCGGCATATTGGCCTGTATTGCCCTGCAGATGGGATTACTCGATTCCGTAAACCAGAAGCTGAGCGATATTTACCCTGAGTGCTTTCTAAATCACCAGGATAAGAAAGATATAACAATTGATGATGCTCTGACAATGAGAACTGGTTGTTCAGGTGAGAATGAGAATTCAGGGTATGAGCGTTTTTTCACAGATAATTCAATTGAATACAGCCTGTCATCTCCCTGGTTATATACACGGGGGACATCATTTTATTATACTGATGCGAATCCGCAGCTGATATCATTTGCTATCCAGAAAAGATATGGCAAACCTCTTTCAGAATTTGCTGAGGAATATCTTTTTGATCCACTGGAAATTGATGACTGGTACTGGCAGGCTTCTAAAGACAGCATTACTTTTGGTGCTTCAAACCTGAACCTCAAATCTCGTGATATGGCAAAATTCGGGCAGATGCTGCTCCAGTACGGCAAATGGCAAAACAAACAGATTGTTGACAGTATATGGGTGCGTGAAGCAACAATACCTCATTATACTTCAACAGGATGGGCATACGGGTATTACTTCTGGATCTACCCCGGTGAAAATGTTTACTGGGCTGCAGGACACGGAGGACAGACTATTATGGTAGCTCCCGATAAAAACCTGGTTGCCGTGGTGACTGCCTGGCCTTATGTCCAGGATAATGAGAAATGGAAGGATAATTTTGAATTTTATCTATATAAGCTGGTTCTTGAAAGTTGTAAATAAACCTTTAAATGAAACCACTGAATTTTAAATTCCTGCTCCTTGTTCTTTTTGCATCGATATTCATTTGTCCATCATGCAATAAAGAACCGGAAAACCGCTTTCCCCTTGCTGAACAATATAAAATTAACGGGGAAGAGCTTACCCTGGCTTTCGATGAAATGAAAACTGTGGAGGGCGCTCTCAGCCTTATTGTATGCCGTAATGGTGTAATCGTTGCTGAGGAATATACAAATTACCAAAGCTATGGAGCCGATAGTATTAAAAACATAATGTCGGTGACCAAAACCTTCACAGGTGTGCTTGTCGGTCTGGCAATTGATAAGGGTTATATTGAAAGTGTAAACGATCCCATCAGTAAGTATCTCACCGGTGTCGTTACTTTTCCTGACAAAGTCAAAGCCGGAATAACCATTGATCAGCTTCTGAAAATGTCGTTCGGGCATGCATGGAACGGTACTTCAACCTCCAGCCTGTTTGGAGCGTGTTTCTTTGATTCTGAGGATAACCTGCAGTTTATCATTGACCTTCCGCTTGTTGCTGTTCCGGGAACTGTATTCAACTACAGCGATGGAGCTTCTCATCTTCTTTCGGCTATAATTACAGAAGCAACCGGTATTAATACACTTGATTTTGCCAAAGAGAACCTCTTTGATCTGCTCGAAATAACAAATTTCGCATGGAG
>CAYWEQ010000144.1:0-4681 GCA_964457185.1 uncultured Rikenellaceae bacterium | reverse complement strand
CTATAACTTCTCTGAGGCTGTATGTCTCCCGGGCGTCCCATGTATTCGGTGTTTGTAATATTTTTAACAGTAAATGAGATCCTGTAGTTATCGTTGAATTTGTATCCCAGCGATCCGTCGAGCAACACATATCCTGTATTGTGTTCGGGCCAGTATTCAGTGAAACCTGGCAAGATGGGAGGATCCAGGAGAGGATTAATGAATACGTCATCAATGTTCAGTATTTTCGATTTGATATAGATGTTGAGTCCGAGACTAAATTTCTTCCACTCTGCTGAAATTGAGGTCTTCCCAGAATGCTTCCTCCTGTACTTGAGGTAAATGTCAGTATTCTTATTTGTAAACGGATTGACCTCTATCGGGTAAATGAAGGTATACCCTCCTGAAAATGAAGTATTTAACTTACCTATTGATCCTGTCAGCATAAACTCCGCTTCGGTCCCGTATATTCGCGAATCTTCCCGGTTGGTCGCCTGAAATCCGAATCCTTCAGGACGAAAGGCAAACATAAATTCAATCAGGTTGGAGCTGCGCATATAAAACAGTGACAGATCAGCCTGTCCTGTCAACAATCCGATAGTCAGACCTTGTTTTATTCCAATTTCGGTGCTCCAGCCCGATTCTGATTGTATACCCGGATTAGGAATTATTATAATTGATCCAAGTGTTGTGGCAGCAAATTTCTCGGCCATGGAAGGAAATCGGTAGCCCTGACCGAATGATGCCCTTAGGTAAGTATAATCAGCCGCCTGCCAATTAATTCCGGTTCTGAACACCGGAACGAGCTTATCTTTTATACCGTCGAGAGAGTTATATTCAATCCGGATACCGGCAACTGCTTTCAGCCGTGAAAGCGGTCTTAACTCAAGCTGGGAATAACCGGCGAGATTCAGACTTGTGTGATCTCCGAAGAAATTGGATGTGACAGATGAATAGTACCCGGTTACACCTGCAGTCAGTTCCATGAATTCGAACAGCCTGAACCAGCCCTGGTATTCAGAGTAAGAAGATAAAGCATCACTGTTGTTTTGTTCACTATCCGGCAGTCTGTTCAATGATGTTTGAATCCGCATTCTCAGATCATGCTGGTACCGGTTGCTTTTTTTAAGTGTTATGAAGGGGTCGACTGTGATGAATGTGCCATGGAATTCCACAGCAGTTGATTCAGCCTGTTTAAGCGCTCCTGAATCAGCGTTTTCCCACAGCACAA
The DNA here is from genome assembly GCA_964457185.1 of uncultured Rikenellaceae bacterium. Taxonomy (GTDB): domain Bacteria; phylum Bacteroidota; class Bacteroidia; order Bacteroidales; family VadinHA17; genus LD21. Next base: position 3,471 of record CAYWEQ010000144.1, on the reverse strand, counting down.
AATCTCTTTTGACATTATAGCCAGTATTCAGGTTCAGTCCGTATGCAAATCCTTCAACTTTGCTGCTGAAATGTTTCAGCTTCATATTTACACGTACAAGCTTTTCTCCGTTGAGTCTCCTGTAACCTTCGTCTGCAAGCAGGTTAGAGCTTATACCGAAATCCGTTTTCCCGAATCTCTGCAGATGGGAAAAAGAGATGTTTGAAAAGACTCGTGGAGTGTCCCACCATACATAGTTCTCGTTTTCTGGTTTTCCAAAAATCCCTGCCTCAGTATAGAATTGAGTCTCAGGTATGTTGGATGCATCGGCAGTCCTGAAGTTGATGACTCCATTAAGAGCTGAGGAACCATAAAGAACCGATGAAGCTCCTTTTATAATCTCGATCTGTGACAGGTTTTCAAGGGGCAGAAACTGCCATTTTATATTTCCGGCATCAGCAGAAACCATAGGCAATCCATCGATAAGAGCCAGCACCCTGCTCCCGGCTCCATAGCTGTATCCGCTTCCGCCCCTCACTGATGCCTGCCCGTCCATGACCTCAATTCCCGGAGTCTTATTGATCAACTCCTGTGCATCAGTAATATGGTTGTCTGTGATAAAAGCCGGTCTGATAATATCCATCGATACTGTCAGCTCGGCAATCTTCTGTTCGTTCTTGTTTGCGCTGATGACTATCTGGTCTATTTCCCGGACCTTCATTTCAAGTCCGACATTCAGTTCAACAGTATCATTGTCAGCTACAGTAACTTCTTCAGTAACAGAGCTGTAGCCAATGAATTGAAATGAGATGGTCAGCTTGCCCTGTGATGTTCTGATGAGGTATAAACCTTCCTGGCTGGTTGTAGTACCAAGGTTTTTACCATAAAGGACATAGACACCTGCAAGAGGCTCTTTTGTGGCCTTATCATAAACTTTTCCCCTGACGATTCCGTTAATGTCAGCCGCGTTTGCTATCAAGCCGGAAAGAAGAAGTGCAGCAGTCAGCAGATAACGCATCACTTGGCTTTGAAGGTCATTCTGATATTGAATGGATTTAACTGATCGAGCGGATTTGGTACAACTGTAGTAACCTTCAGTGAGGTTTTAGTAAGTTCCTTGATATTGGTAATTATTGGCAGAGGAAGAGAATCCGTAATAATTGTTATCTGTGTTTCTTCCACATTGAATCGCCAGGTTCCGGTATATCTGCCGAAATAACCTGTGCCATCCTCATGGAATTTTGCATCTCCCTTAAATTTTTCAAGGACACCCCCCGGAACAGAAGCATCAACGCCGTTTGCGAGAAGACTGTCAGTTGCCCATACAGGTGTGGTAAGAAGTTTAAACCGTTCCGATGTGTCATCTTTACTGCAGGAAAATACCAGCAGACATCCTGATATGAATACTAATAATGCAAGATTTTTCATAGGGGATCAGAGTTAATGTTATCTGCAGAAAATCTGATATTTTACAATCTCATCTTAAGATCTAATTATCAAAGGTACTAAATATTATTTAACCATTAAGCCGTTATACCGTTGCGCCATTGCACCTTTGTACCGTTATTCTATCTCCCTGATCTTAATATTCTTAAAAGAGACCATAGCTCCGTGATCCTGCAGAAGAATGCGTCCTTCAGCAGCTTCCCCGAAGCCGGGAAAGGTTTTATACTTGCTTGATGCCACCAGCTCCCTCCATTCATCATTTCCCCTTTCATACTCTACAGTTATCTGGCCGTTAAGCCAGTGCTGAACATGATTCCCTTTAACTACTATTGACGCCCTGTTCCATTTTCCCGGTCCGTTATCTCTCTTGTTTTTCGGAGCAATAAGGTCATATAATCCTGCCACACTCCTGTTCCCTTCAATGCCTGCTGCTGCATCCTGATTCTGCCTGTCATCGATGATCTGGTATTCACACCCGATAGATGAACGGGCGCCATTATCCGATTCGATATCAACGAAATATTTAATCCCGCTGTTCGCACCTTCCCCGTACAGAAAATCAACAATAAGCTCAAAGTTTCTATACTTATCAGCAGTGACAATATCTCCTCCGGAACCTTCACTTTCTTTTTCCGGATTAACAGTCAGAATGCCGTCATTGATCACCCATCCTTTATCCGGGAATCTCTTAAGTCCTGCATTCATCCATCCGGAAGATGTTTTCCCGTCAAAAAGAAGCTTCCACCCTTCTGCAAGCTCCCTTTCGGTGAGAAGATTATCGAGGAAGCTGTACTGCGGAATGACCGGTTCATAAGGAGTGGCATATTTCACCGGATCTTCTGTGATTATCCGTATATTCTTCCATTTAACCTGTAATCCGACCTTTGATGAATCATTTCCGATCGAATGAACCTGGAGTGCAATAAATCCTGATGGAGTCAGAGCATCAATAAGGTCGGCACAGGGAATGCTGTTGACCCATGTTCTTATTGAATTGCCGATAGCTTCAACCCTGTAGTGATTCCAGTCACCAGCCTTCAGAGCCTTCTTCCCTTCGGGATTATTATCGAGTGTATATAACCACCCTCTTCTTGCTTCATCATATATGCCTCCCGACCATGCCCGGTCTGATGGATCAAGCTCCACCTGGTAGCCATGTACCCTGCCATCCTGGTAATCAGACCTGCTTTCACTTCTGAACTGAACTCCTGAATTAATCTGCGGATCGAACCATGTATCGAACTCAAGAATGAAATCTCCGTAATTTTCTTTTGTACAAAGGAAGGAATTTGGTGAATTCAGCACCGTGGTGCCGGTTATTATGTCATCCTTAAGTTCAAAAGAAGCTGTTCCGTTTAACTGAACCCAGTTCGTCAGATCATTTTTAATGAGGTTTGTCCGTTGTTTTTCATTTTCGCATCCTGATAAGAGGAAAACCAGCGCTAAAAAGAAGAAGGGTGCATATTTTTTCATATCAGTGTAATGAGTAAGTGATTTTTTCAAACCATTAAATATAGGAAATAGTTGGATTTTCCTGAAAAAGCATAAATCATCAATTTTGTTTCATATTTTTGAATTAATAAACCTTATCGTCATGAAAAATCAAAAGACACTGACAAGCCTTTTTGTACTGTTGATGCTTATGATATCCTGCATTGCTCCGCGGGATTCATCTGCCCAGCCCGTTGTCGGACTTGATAACTGGTTCAACCGGGAGACTAACGCAAAAACAGGAGAGCCATACCATTACCTCTGGACCGATACGGCATGGAGCGGATATTCGAGGTTAGAAGATATATTTAAACTCAGGGGAGCACAGATCGCCACTGTTGAAAAGCCTCTTGCTTCAGCTTTGAGCAAAATAGATGTTTATATCATCGTTGATCCGGACACTACAACCGAGTCAAAATCACCTAATTACATTCTCGCAGAAGATGCAAAGGCTATAAAAAAATGGGTAAAGAAGGGAGGCGTCCTGGCTGTACTTGCAAATGATGCACCTAACTGCGAATTCACCCATCTGAATAAAATGATGTCGCAGTTTGG
>CAYWEQ010000143.1:0-4706 GCA_964457185.1 uncultured Rikenellaceae bacterium | reverse complement strand
TCAGCTTTATACAATTCAAGTTAATGTGTTACGCTTAATATCGACTAATCCGAATAAATTATGAAAAAACTATTGATGATCTTTCTATTTTTGGCATCAGCATCAGTTTTTGCTCAGGAAATTATGGTTTCAGGAACAATTACTGATGAAAACGGTAATTCCCTTCCTGGTGCGACTGTACAGGTAAAAGGGACAACCCGGGGTACTCTTACAGATGGTGATGGCAGATATTCTATTAACGTGAGTAGTGCGAGTGATATCCTGGTATTTTCATTTGTAGGATATAAAGTTATGGAAATACCTGTCCAGAACCGGACTACAATAAATGTTTCCATGGAACTGGAATTGCAAGCTATTGAGGTTACAGTAGTAGGTTATGGTACACAGAAAAAGAGTGATATAACAGGGACAGTTGCTTCCCTGCCACAAGAAAGGTTGGAGATGGTTCCTAACCTTAGTATTGCTCAGGCTATCCAGGGTTACGTTCCGGGAGTTATGGTATCTACCAATGCCGGTGGAACCAATCCTGATCAAACTATAATGATAAGGGGACGTAACTCAATTCTTGCCGATAATGAACCCCTGATTGTTGTTGACGGGATACCTTATAGTGGCAACATCAGTGATATTAATCCCAATGATGTAAAGGCAATCGAGATTCTGAAAGATGCTTCGGCTGCTGCCATTTATGGATCCAGGGGTGCCAACGGGGTTATTCTTGTTACTACCAAGGAGGGTGAAGCCGGCAAGATTTCTGTTCAATACGAAGGGAAATATTCAATACAACAAATTACAAAGAAGGCTGATTATTTGACAGGTCCGGAATATTACGATTATAAAATGGAGCGGGGTCCCAACCTCATAACACCAAGTGAAATTGCACTTTATGAGGCTGGCGAATGGAGCGATTGGTTTGAACTTGCCAGTCGCCAGGGGCAGAAACACGAACACAATCTGTCTATATCAGGCGGGTCCGAAAAAACAACTTTTTATATTGGGGGAGGTTTGACGGATATTGCCGGTGTAGCTATAAATGACGACTATCGGCGTATTTCAACCAGGATAAATATTGATACAAAAATTACCGACTGGTTAACAATTGGCACACGCACCCAGATAGCTTTTGTAGATGAAAGTGGACAGAGTCCAGATTTTGAGGATTGTATTGAAAAGAATCCTCTTACAACAGCATACGATGAGAATGGTAAATTAACACTCTGGCCCTGGCCGGAACATACTGTTGTCGCCAACCCTCTTCAGGGATTATACTATGATAACAAGAACCTGTCCTACCAGGCTGTAACCAACAATTATGCTTTAATAACATTCCCTTTTGTCCGAGGATTAACTTACAGGCTCAATACCGGTTTCAGGGTGAAAACCACCGACGATGGAACCTACAGGCCAGTAACTACTGAGAGCGGACTGCCATCGGGAAAAGCAAGTTTATCAACCAGCCTTAGCCGTAACACTGTTGTGGAGAATATTGTTAGTTATACCAGGGAATTTGGGGACCATTCCATATTTGCCACCGGGGTATATAGTTTTGAAGGAGACAAGTACACAGGAAATGATCTGGATGCTGAAGTATTTCCCAATGATTTTCTAGGATGGTATTCAGTTTCATCGGCTGAAGTGAGCATGCCCACAATCTCTTTTGAAGAAACCTATCTTCTTTCCCAGATGGGCCGGCTTAATTATTCCTATGCCAGCCGGTATCTTTTAACGATAACGGTGCGAAGGGATGGTTTTTCAGGATTTGGGAAGGATAACAAATGGGGTGTTTTTCCCTCTGTTGCACTGGGCTGGAACCTGGCTAATGAAGGATTTTTCCCGCTAAAAGATCTTTTCAGTGTTTTGAAGTTGAGAGCTTCCGTGGGACTGAATGGCAACCAGGCTATCGATGCCTATCAGTCCTTATCAAGATTAGTTCCTGCAAACATAATGTCCGGCCCGGATGCTCAGATAGGATATAAACCCGCTGAATTAGGAAATGCAGATCTTGGATGGGAATCATCGCGAACAGTAAATATTGGGATGGACTTCGCAATGCTTAAAAACCGGATTTCAGGTAATATTGACTATTATCAGACCAATACCTATGATTTACTGCTGAACAGGACCATTTCTTCCATACATGGTGTTACCCCGGTTACCCATCTCAACACCACCGGGCTTGACTACCCCGATGAATGGGTCCAGCCGGCAATTACCCAGAACATCGGAGAAACCCAGAACCAGGGTGTTGAACTTTTTATTGATTCAAGGAACATCGTCCGTGGTAAATTCGTATGGTCCACTACCGGTAATTTCTCCTTTAATAAAAATAAGATCGTTTCACTGTATGGGTTGCTGGATGAGGAAGGAAATGAAGTTGATGACCTTGCCAATAATTGGTTCATCGGTTATCCCATAAGGGTTAATTTTGATTATGTATGGGATGGCGTCTGGCAGCTGGATGAAGTTGGTTCGGCTCCTGCGACACGCAAAGCAGTAGCCGGAATGTTGAAGCTTAAGGATGGTAACGGGGATGGAGTCATTGATGATAATGACAGGGAAATAATAGGCCAGCTGGATCCAAAAATAATGGCGGGATTAAACAATACATTCTCCTACGGGAATTTCAAACTGAATGTATTCATACATGGAGCTTACGGCGCAACCATACGGGATTATCTGAAGAGTGAAAATGGCTCAGAAATAAGGTATAATACTACAAAGAAGAACTATTGGACTCCTGAAAATCCCACGAATGATTGGCCCATGAATAAGCTTAATGCAGAGCTTGATAACGGGCACACAGGACATATTTATGCAGATCCCAGTTTTATCCGGATAAAGGATATCACCCTCTCCTATGATTTCCCACAGAGTATGATCCGAAAAATCGGTCTCGACAGGATAAGGTTGTATGTAACCTTGCGCAATATGTTTACTTTTACGAAATGGCCGGGATTGGATCCGGAATTAATTGTGGAGGCTGATGATCCTACCAGTGATAATATCCAGCTGAGAATTCCAATGGTAAAGGAATATGTTTTTGGTTTAAGTGTGGAATTTTAAAAATCAACTAAAATGAAAATATCAAAGATTTCAGTAATAGCCGTGATAATCATGATGCTGGCAAGCTGTTCAAAAGATTATCTCGAAGAAACACCACCGAATCTTTTCTCCAGTGAAACACTGCTTAAGGACTATAAGGGTTTTGAGGCCATGCTGAATGGTCTTTATAATATAGCCAGGCATGCAAGATGGCAGTCCGAAAAAATAGAGAATGCCATAAACGGGGTAGATAATTTTTGCAGCAACAGAGGACGCAGTCATATATTTTATGAATGGGGAGCTTTAAACAGTCCGGATGATGATGATTTAAAAGAGACCTGGGCATGGTTGTATGAAATTGTTTATTCAGCAAATAATATAATCACCTTCGCAGAGGATCCGGACGTTGACTGGGCGGGAGGAGATATGAGCGCTGAAGAGAATAAGAACAGGATTGTAGCTGAAGCCAGAGCCCTGCGCGCATGGGCTTACAGGCGCCTGGCATGGTCGTGGGGCGATGTTCCGCTTAGTCTCAGTTTAATAAAGACAATTAAAACCGACTGGGAGCGTGCCCCGGTTGCCCAGGTGAGGGCACAGATGATCACCGATTTTATGTGGGCACAGCAGTATGTCCCTACGGAAGCATCCAAGCAGGGCAGGATAACCAAAGGTGCTGTTCAGACTTTCCTTGCTGAGACCTACCTCGCTGTAAATAAGCCGGACAGCGCACTCTACTGGGCCGACCAGTGTATCGCCAATCCTGCATACCAGCTTGTTACAGAAAGGTATGGAGTGTTTAAGGACGACCCGGATGGCAGCCCTTACGGGGACATGTTCAAGCATACACCGACCGCAGGGAATCAGAACCGTGAGGATGGCAATACCGAAGCCCTGTGGATTTGGCAGTTTAAGCTATATGATCCTCTGGACGGCCAGGGTCATGAGTTGAGCCGTGCGATAACCGGAGAATATAACCTGATCCGTCAGGAAAAGCTGTCACTGCAATTTACCTATGAAAGAGGTGGCCGGGGCAAGAACTATTTTAATCCGACAAGATGGTGGGTAATGAGTTATGAGGACCAGGATGACAGGGCACAGAACTATATAATGAGAAAATTCTTTATTCTCAAAACTGCAGAGGAGAATGCTCCCGGAAACGGCGCCGATAGGTTGCCTAATGATACATGGTCATATGGTGATACCATATGGTTGGATTGGTCAGAAGGAAATGATATAACTTCTGCGCATCATCATGTGGCGAATTTTCCATATTCCAGGAAAGGTGAAGGGACTGATCCGAATGATATGGCGGCGGATTTTGCCTGGTCCGATCAGATATATTTAAGGCTTGCAGATACCTATCTTCTTAAAGCTGAGGCTCAATTCAAACTGGGTCAGCTTGCTGCTGCCGCTGCCACCATCAATATTATCCGGGAAAGATCAAATGCAACGCCCATCACTGCGGCCGATGTAACCCTTGATTTTATACTGGATGAGAGGTCCCGTGAACTGATCGTGGAAGAAGACCGCAGATATACCCTGTTGAGAACACACAAGTGGCTGGAAAGGACAGCAAAGTATAATCACCGTGGTGGAGAATTGATCTCACCAAGAGACACCCTTTTCCCAATTCCACAAACTGTGATAGATGCTAACCTTACCAA
>CAYWEQ010000142.1:2385-4721 GCA_964457185.1 uncultured Rikenellaceae bacterium | reverse complement strand
TTGATAAGATATGCGTCAATTCTGTTATTCATATTATTTTGTGTTCAGTCAGCACCGCTTTATGCCGCTTCAATGGAGGATTACTGCAGCATGCCGCCTTACGTTACAACTGGCATTACACCAAATCTCCTTCTCATGGTAGATAATTCTGCCAGTATGTTTGACCTCACATATATAGATAAAGGTAACCTGCCAACAAGAGAACCGTTTTACTGCTATGACCAGACATATAATTACGGCACTAAATATGCCGGGTATTTCATACCCTGGTTTCGTTATTATGAATATGATATTGCCAATAACTATTTTTATGAGGTATCAGCCCCTACCTGGACGAGCTGTAACAAATATATAAATGGAACTTTATGTATTGACGGCACTAATCTCGACAACACCAGTACTCCGAAAACAGTCACAAGATTTGTAGCAGAAGGCAATTATCTGAACTGGCTCACTGCATCCAAATTTGACGTAGAGAAGTGGATATTAACCGGCGGGAAGTATAATACAGCCAGTAATGATTTGATGCTGGAAACAAGAGGATGTGTCGGAAGAAGATTTCTTAAAGAACCCATAACGCAGCCGTCTTACACTGAGGGAGGAACGAATACCCCTTTGGGACTGACATTTGCTGTCAAAGGTCCGCCCCATCCTTATAGCGAGACATTGCCTTCATCAGGCGGCCAGACATACCTGGAAATATACGCTGGAAATTACAACGAGAGTGACTGTAAGACAGCGGTTACGGATATCATTAATGAAGAAAATTACAATACCATTAGAACCGATATAGCGGCTTGCCTGAATTATTCTACGGGAAAGACCTGCTCATCGGATCCGACAATAAGCTGTAATAATGATTCAGACTGCACTGATCCTTCCTGGACCTGTTCAATAGTAAATGACGGCGTTTGTACACCGAATAATGATGGAGACTGTGAAATCGCCGCTAATGGAGTTTGTACAGCCAATAATGGGACTGCTTGCAATAAAGAATGCATCGGCGGAGTTAACAATGGCTTGGCATGCAATAATGATGGCCAATGCCCCGGGGGAACCTGTTCCGCTTCAAAGCTATGCCAGGGCGGAGGCATAGATGGAGCGGCATGCAATAACGTCAATGACTGCCGGTATAGTTCGTGCACAGCGGGTAAAGTTGGAAGCGTATGCACTGGCCAACCTGACTCTTACTGCAATTCAAAAGCGTGCATTGCAGGCCTGATTGGAAGCTCATGTGTTGCCGACTCTGACTGCGATACTAAACAGTGCACATTGCCTATCATTAATTTTGGACACGCATGCACTGTCAGTCCTGACTGCAATTCGGGTTCAGGCACGTGCGCTTCGGGCCCAAAAACTGGAAGCCTCTGCATTTACAACGCTGATTGCGGCAACGGGGTCTGCCTGCTGCCAGTAACACAACAGATAAAATCTACCTTCGGCCAGAGCATACATGAGTGCCTTCAATATTGGGATACAGGTTCTTTTTCAGGTACTAATTATCTACAAATAATTAAAAATCCGGCAGGGTGCGAACAGATTTATAAGGAGCTTTTTATATGTAATGGCGGTGCAAATAAAGGCAAAGCATGCGTCACAAGCGCTAACTGCCCAGGCGGAGGCACATGCATCAATGGCCCGGAAGCAATAATGCAGGGAAGCCCGGCATTGGTGTGCAGTTTAGCTTTTGCAGGCTATTGTGCTTATACTCCTAACCCTCCTAATGACTGGTCGTCTACTACCTGGGTTCGCAGAGAATATTCCTCGGAAGATGAGTGCATCACGGCAAAATTCGAGGCATTCTGTATTGGTGCGAAAGTGCCGCCGGTGACTGATCCTTCTGATGACCCATCCTCCACAGAAAATTTCGATAATCTGCCGGCCATTATTGGCGACATGGGCATCGGGTCACAGCTCGGCGACCCTATTAAAACATTAACAGTAAACCTTCACACTATTACAGCTCCAACTGGTTTAATTCAGGAGTTTGAAGGTCTTATCTATATGGGGGCTATGACATTCAACTATTTCGGTTCAAGTACAGAATGTGGTCCTCCTCCTGCAACAATGCCCTGCACAAAAAAGTGCTCGTTGCCGCCCTATCCAGTGTGTATAACTGACTCAGACTGCGCTAGCGGCGACAGCTGTGTCAATGCATCGGATTTAGACGGTAGTCAGATAATAAGTTACATCAGGGGGAAATGCTCATCAACTACTACAACATATTGTACACGTGATACACATTGTCCATCCGGTGAAAAATGTGTTTTTTCTACAGGAGACCATAGTTCCGGACTTATCAATTCAATTGATAATATTTTTGCAAGCACATGGAC
>CAYWEQ010000142.1:0-2285 GCA_964457185.1 uncultured Rikenellaceae bacterium | reverse complement strand
ACCATAGTTCCGGACTTATCAATTCAATTGATAATATTTTTGCAAGCACATGGACACCGTTTTCAGAAGGTTTCTACAATGCAATAGGATATTTTGCACAAAGGACGGATAAACGCCTGAACGGTACTGATTTCATAACAGAGACAGAGAATTCTGATTATAAAAATCCTGTGCAATTCAGATGTCAGGATAATAACATTCTTTTAGTAACAGATGGTATGTCTACTGCTGACCTGAACGCAAATGTTGTTAGTGATGTATCAACTTACAATGACGGCGACGGACAGATTGATAACGCTGCATCAACATGCCCGAAATATGCGGGAAGCAGAAATCTCGATGACTTGGCATGGCTTGCTCAGAATAGAAACATCAAAGATTTTACTCAAACACCAACAGTATTAGACAGGAAAAGCGAGACTATCATTTCTCATGCGGTATTTAATGGGGTAGCAAGTACTGATCCGGGTGAATGTAATCCTGATACACTGTTGCAGGAGACAGCTAATAATGGAGGTGGAATTTATCAGAGGGCTGAAGATCCACAAACATTTTATGATGCCATGAGGGCAGTTTTTCTGCAAATACTGGGAAGGGCATCCTCTGGTGCTGCTGCATCAGTTCTTGCATCTGGAGAGGGAAGCGGTGCGAACCTTGTACAGGCAGTCTTTTATCCAAAGAGGAGATTTTTCAATTCTACTACTTCCTCGTATGACGAAATAGAATGGACTGGAAGACTTTCGAATTTCTGGTATTATGTAGACCCATTCTTTAACAGCAGTGCTATATATGAAGACAATGCAAGCTCTCAGGTGTTGAATCTTACGAACGATGATATGGTTACTCTATATTTCGACCCTGATATGGAGCGGACAATGGCCAGGCGTTATGTTGATACTAATAGTGACGGCGTTGCGGATTCACTGCTGACACCTGACATAGAATTTGAAAAACTGAAGGCTTTGTGGGAAACCGGCATAGAACTATGGAAGAGAGATATATCGATTGCAGCTAACAAGAGAAAGATATACACGACACTTAACGGAACCAGTCTATTGGCAGGCAATTTTTCTGCTGACGCTCTTAATGGTGATACCGATAATGCTAATTTGCTGGGACCATGGCTTGATCTCCCCACAGTTGATAGTAATGGTGATGGTGTTCTGGATGGTGATTTAGACAGGGACAATGATGTTGATGACGATGATGCGCGAATTCTTATCAGATATACTCACGGACAAGATTTTCCTGCTTACCCATGGTTAAGATCCAGGACTGTAGCTGTTGATTTAAATAATGATGGTGATACGCTGGATGCAGGTGAAGAACCAAAGGTCTGGAAACTCGCTGATATTCTTAACTCTACTCCGAAAATTTCATCGTGGATACCATTAAATAATTACTACAAAGTTTATAAAGACACGTCGTACGATAATTATACCAAGAGGTCCACTTATACGGACAGGGGGATGGTCTTTGCGGGCGGTAATGACGGGATGCTACATGCCTTCAAGCTCGGGACATTAACGGTCGATTGGGTTGGTCAGGGAGATTATGAGGAGGCAAAACTGACAGGTTCGGACCCGGGTAAGGAGGTATGGGCTTTCATGCCCAGGAATGCCTTGCCTTATCTTAAATATACTCCGAATCGAGGTTATTGTCATATTTATAGTATTGACCTCAGCCCATATGTCTTTGATACAAGCATTGGCGAGCCTGGGTCAGGTGATATTTCTGACGCTGACCGGCCTGACTGTCCTGATCCTTATAATACTGCCACTTGCAAATGGAGAACAATCCTCATTGGCGGCATGAGGTATGGCGGTGCATGCAGAGACCAAGCAGGTACCTGTAATTCAACAACTGATGGATTGCCTGATTGTGTAAAGACGCCTGTCACAGGAAAGGGATATTCGTCATATTTTGCCCTTGATATAACAGATCAGAATAATCCAACCCTTCTCTGGGAGTTTTCAAGCGATCAACTTGGTTTTACAACAACCGGCCCGGCAATTGTAAGAATTGGTAACAAAACTAAGAACGGCAAATGGTTCGTTGTCTTTGGCTCAGGCCCAACAGGTCCTATAAGCACAACACAACAACAGTTCTTAGGCCGTTCTGACCAGAACTTAAAATTCTTTGTGCTTGATTTGAAGACAGGTAATCAGGCAGCTGGTTCGCCCTTTGATACTGGAATTCAAAATGCATTTGCCGGCTCTATGCTGAACTCAACCTTTGACTCTGACTTAGATTATCAGGATGACGCTATATATGTTGGATATGTA
>CAYWEQ010000141.1:0-4760 GCA_964457185.1 uncultured Rikenellaceae bacterium | reverse complement strand
AATCCCGAATATGCTTTCGCAATATTGTTTATAAGCTCAAGGATCACAACAGTCTTTCCAACGCCTGCCCCTCCAAACAGGCCAATTTTCCCTCCTTTTGAATATGGTTCAATCAGGTCAATCACCTTGATACCAGTATGCAGCATCTCTTTTTCAGTTGAAAGATCATCATATTTCGGAGGCTTCCTGTGAATAGGATACCCGCCTTTCTTATCAAGCGGACCTATACCGTCAATTGCCTCGCCTGTTACGTTCATCAGTCTTCCCTTTATCTGCTCACCTATGGGCATTGTGATCGGTAATCCTGTTGCAACGACATCCATTCCCCTGCGAAGACCATCTGTTGAATCCATCGCAATGGTGCGTACAGTATTTTCGCCGATGTGCTGCTCACATTCAATAACCAGAATGGAACCGTCATCCCGTTTAATTTCCAGGGCATCATAAATATCAGGCATTTCCACACCCTGCCTTTCAAATACTACGTCAACCACAGGTCCTATTATCTGGCTGATCTTACCGGTATTCTGTGCCATATCAGTTAATTATTTAATTGTCTCTCAGAATATACAAATTTAATAAAATTTGCAAAAGATATATTTTTACCGGCATATTTTAAGATTATTATTGACTGATATATTTTAAAAATCTATCTTTAAACAGTTATGATAATATTTAATCCTTAAAAAATATTCTATGAAAAAACTTTTACTTGGTTTAATGATGATTATTATTACGGTTCCTGCTGTAAATGCCCAGTTTACTAAAATTGGGGGCGGGACCGGATTTACAACCGGTTATCTTTTCCATGAAATGGATTATGATTACAATAAAAGCGGACATATTTTTGCTTCATTGAAAGGCATTTATGAAATAAGCGTCCCGATACATGTCTCACCTTCCGTTACTTTTTTCATTCCTCATGTCTATAAGGAATTTGACATGAAAACCACAGTTAACACCCTGATGTTTGATATCAATGGCCATTATGTCTTCAATTCTCTCGACAAATTTGAATTTTACGGGCTTGCAGGGCTTAACGTACTCCTGGCATGGAAAAGAGAAAAGTACCTGGAAGAGGTTTTTCCGGAAAGTGATAATGCACTTGGATTGAACCTGGGCGTGGGTTCCTATATGAAAGTATCTGATCAGTTTGATATTTACGCGGAAGCCAAATATATTCTCAGCAAATATAACCAGTTCATGCTGAATGTAGGCGTGCTGATCAATATTGACTGGCTGAAAAAACACGAAGATACGGGAGGACTTTGATCTAACGATCGCGTCCTATCAGGGAGCTGGCAATATTTTCCAGCTCTTTTTTCCGTTTATATTCCACGCTCACCTTTTCAAGCAGACTGAAAGCCCTGTCAATATATTCTTTGGCCAGTTTTTCCGTTATTTCTCTTATATTAAGCTGATCGTAAAGGCTGATAATTTTTTTCACTTTTTCTTCCGGATCAGTATCCCTGAGGGATAATTGTTCCTGCAGTTGCTTTAGCTGGCTGCCGGAAGCGATCTCCATCGCCTTCACCATCGGGAATGTTTTTTTGTTGGCGACAATATCTCCTCCGGGTGCTTTCCCAAATACTTTTGTATTTCCCCATATATCCAGCATATCATCCTGGATCTGAAAAGCAAGTCCAAGGTTCCTGCCAAATTCGTAAAGGATATCAGCATCCGTGTCATCGCTTCCCCCGATAAGTGCTCCTGTCTTTAATGATGCAGCAATCAGCACTGCCGTTTTAAGTTCTATCATCCTCAGATATTCATCATGACTGACAATCGCTGCTTTTTCATAATCCATGTCAAGCTGCTGTCCGGTACATACTTCAATGGCAGCTTTATTGAATATCCTGAATACTCTCAGAAGATAATTTGCCGGTGTCTGCAGGAAACACTCATTGGCTATGAAAGCCATAACATCGCCCGAGAGGATCGCCTGGTTCAGATCCCATTTATTATGTACAGTGGGGAAATTCCGTCTTACCGGCGCCTGGTCCATAATATCATCATGCACCAGCGTGAAATTATGAAAAACCTCCAGTCCTGCAGCAGGCAAAACTGCATTATCTATCTTATCGCTGAAAAGATTACAGGCCATTAAAGCCATTACGGGACGTAATCGCTTACCTCCTATTGAAAGGATGTATTTTACAGGTTCAATCAGCTTCACAGCTTCCGTATTGTACGAAAGATTCAATAAAGCTCTGTCAATTATTTCCTTTAGTTCGGAATGATTGTACATGATTGATTTTCAACGATCCTGGTAAAAGGT
Source organism: uncultured Rikenellaceae bacterium (assembly GCA_964457185.1). Classification (GTDB taxonomy): domain Bacteria; phylum Bacteroidota; class Bacteroidia; order Bacteroidales; family VadinHA17; genus LD21. Next base: position 2,482 of record CAYWEQ010000141.1, on the reverse strand, counting down.
ATTATGGTCAGCCTTTAAGGGCTTCGGCACCGCTTACTACTTCAAGGATCTGATTTGTAATGGCAGCCTGTCGCGCTTTATTGTAATGAAGTGTCAGCTCCCTTATCATGCTGGTGGCATTATCTGTAGCCTTATGCATCGCAGTCATCCTGGCGCCATGCTCTGCCACAAAGGAATCAAGTACCGCTTTATAAAACTGTATTTTCAGCGATTTGGGAATAAGTTCTTTAACAATTTCCTCTTCGGTTGGTTCATAGATATAATCTGCCGGCACAGTGGTCTTGCCTCCTGAAGGCAGCGATTCAACCGGAAGGAATTTTTCTTCGGTCAGTATCTGTACAGCGGCATTCTTGAAATGGTTATAAATAATCTCTACCCTGTCATATTCTCCCTTAACAAATCTTTTCATAATATCCTCTGCAACAACAGCGACATTATCAAACGTAAGATCATTTAAAAGAGCATTGCACTCAGGAAGCATTTTAAGCTTCTGTTTTCTGAGGTAATCGTAACCCTTTTTACCGATAGCAAGAAATACCAGGTTTCCTTTATTGAACTGGTCAAGGTACTTCTCCGAGACCACTCTTCTTGCTTCCTTAATAACATTTGAGTTAAACGCCCCGCAAAGACCGCGGTTTGAAGTTATCACTACAACAAGGATCTTTTCGGGAGGAGATACCCGTCCATAAACATTTTCAACTTCCGATTCAGCAAGGCTCTGGGTAAGGTCGGAAAGGATCTCCTGTAATTTATTCACATAAGGACGCAGCCGGACTATCTTATCCTGGGCTTTCCGAAGCTTGGCAGCTGAAACCATCTTCATTGCCGAAGTGATCTGCTTCGTGGATTTAACAGAGCTTATCCTTATCCTTATCGCTTTTAGATTCGCCATTTTAAATTCATTATATCAGCCGGATCAATCTGACTACTGAGGCTTATACTTAGCTGCCAGTTCAGAAGCAACCTTTTCGAGAACTTTTGTTATATCGTTGTTCAGTATACCCTCGCGAAGATTGTCGAGAACATCACGATGCTTCAGATCCAGATATTCAATATATTCATTCTCAAAGCTTTTCACTTTATCCACCGGGACATCCTTCAGCAATCCCATTGTTCCGCAATATATAATTGCTATTTGTTTTTCAACTGGTATCGGAGCATATTGTCTCTGTTTAAGTATTTCAACGTTCTTTGCTCCTTTATTGAGAATTGCTACTGTCGAGGCATCAAGGTCTGATCCGAATTTGGAAAATGCTTCAAGCTCACGGTATTGTGCCTGATCAACTTTCAGGGTTCCCGCAATTTTTTTCATTGATTTGATCTGTGCATTTCCTCCCACCCTGGATACTGAGATACCGACATTGATTGCCGGTCTCACTCCTGCGTTGAACAGGTTTGACTCAAGGAATATCTGTCCGTCAGTAATTGAAATCACGTTTGTCGGAATATATGCGGAAACGTCTCCTGCCTGTGTCTCAATTATCGGCAGTGCTGTAAGGGATCCTCCTCCCTTTACCATATGTCTTATGGATTCCGGCAGGTCGTTCATCTGTTTTGCCACTTCATCTGACTCGATGATTTTTGCAGCTCTTTCGAGAAGGCGTGAATGCAGATAAAAGACATCTCCCGGGTAAGCTTCTCGTCCCGGCGGGCGGCGGAGCAGAAGTGACACCTCTCTGTAAGATACTGCCTGTTTTGACAGGTCGTCATAAATGATAAGGGCATCACGTCCCGTATCACGGAAGAATTCCCCGATTGCAGCGCCGGCAAAGGGAGCATAGAACTGTGATGCCGCCGGATCCGATGCAGTTGCCAGAACAATTACCGAATATTCCAGGGCACCATATTCTTCAAGTGTCTTGGCAATATTTGCTACCGTTGAGCCTTTCTGCCCTATAGCAACATAAATACAGTATACCGGTTTCCCCTTTTCAAAGTTGCTGCGCTGGTTTATTATTGTATCAATAGCGATGGCTGTTTTTCCCGTCTGCCTGTCGCCGATTATCAGTTCCCTTTGACCGCGGCCTATCGGGATCATGGCATCAATAGCCTTGATCCCTGTCTGTAGCGGTTGTTTTACCGGCTGGCGGAAAATAACACCCGGGGCTTTTCTTTCAAACGGCAAAATATATAATTTCCCTCCGATGGGACCTTTCCCGTCAAGTGGCTGTCCTGTGGGAGATATAACTCTTCCAAGTAATCCTTCACCAACCCCGATGGAAGCAATTCGCCCTGTACGTTTAACAATATCCCCTTCATTGATCTCTTCGGTCGGACCGAGCAGCACGACACCTACATTATCTTCCTCAAGATTCAGTACTATTGCTTCAATCCCGTTTTCGAACTCGATAAGCTCGTTTGATTGTGCATTGGTAAGGCCGTAAATACGGGCTATACCGTCACCAACAGTAAGGACGGTTCCTACCTCTTCCAGATCTGTTCCTGTCTGAATTCCCTCGAGTTGCTGCTGGAGGATCTTTGA
>CAYWEQ010000140.1:0-4768 GCA_964457185.1 uncultured Rikenellaceae bacterium | reverse complement strand
ATTATAGAGTATTTCGTCACCCATTTTTATCGTCATATTTACAACATCGGGCATCCGGTAAAACAACTTATCGATTTTGGGGGATAACGGATCTGGTTCCTGCCTTGGAATGTAGGCAAGCTCTTTTGTTTTCTGTTCCGGATCAAGGACAATATTTACTGCCGTTCCTGTCTTTGATGATGCATTTTCGGGACCGGTCACTTCAGAGAACCTGAAGAGAGTAACCGGTTTCCCGCCAAGTTCTTTTTGCGGTACAAGATGATAAATAAATGTTCTTTTTTCTGTCAGGGATTTGCCCGTAAAGAGTTCAGTATATTCCTTTTCCATACGATTCATTTCATTTATTGCGGCATCACTCTGAGGGTAAACATTTGCTTCACCTGTCAGGATAAGTATTTTACCTTCTCTCAGATCCATCAGCCTCCGGGCTGCTCTTTCCGCAAGCTGGCTCTCTGAAAGCTTCTTCTTTGTTTCAACAATATATGGTATCCTGATGAATTGATTATCAACTTTTACACGCCGGTAGGCTGTGTCGGTGTCGATATTGTAATATTCATCCGATCCAAGATCGAAAGAGCGGAACTGATCCGTGTTTATCTCCTTACCTCCCATAGCATATACTTCTTCATAATTCATCCGCGGATTCAGATCCAGTATCAATCCTTCTCTCTTCAGAGCTAATGCGTTGGTATTGAACATACTGCTGGTTTCAATAACATAGAATTCCGATGGATCTGCTTCTTCATGAGAACTCACCGAAATACCCTGAATTGACCAGTTCTCTTCTTCATTCATTATGACATCCTTCAACCCGAGGAGCTCTTCAGCATACTTTGCATAGGGCCCCGGCAACTCTATTGTCCTCTCCATTTCAACCCTGACTGTAAAAATTGTCATGGGCAGACCATATACAAGGCTCCCGTCCTTTAAAGTGATCGTGTCGGATAATGGCGCTATAGCGTATTCCGGTCCAGTGAGTTTTTTTTCTGGAAAGCACGAAGATATCACAACAGTTATTATCAGAAATATTGAAATCCGGATAGTTGTTTTCATATGATCATAGTTTGAATGGCCTCTTAATAGCCGGCTTGTTTATAAACGTTATCAGGTTTGTCTTAGTCTGTTAAATGCATTTCCTGTTTCAGAAATGATATCAGATGCAATAACCGATTCGCAGCCTGATCTCCCTGCTGCCAGGTCGCCGGCAAGTCCATGAAGATAAACACCGGTTAATGCGGCGCTTACCGGATCATACCCCTGGGTAAGCATTGAAAGAATCATTCCTGTCAGCACATCGCCGCTTCCGGCAGTAGCCATCCCCGGGTTGCCAGTACTGTTGAACCAGACTTTTCCATCCGGCTCTGAAACCGATGTATGAGCTCCCTTGAGAATGACAATGCAATTGTATTTTCCTGAAAACTCAATCTGCTTTTGCAGTCTTTCATATCCGTTTGCAGCTTTTCCTGCCAGCCTTTCAAATTCTTTCGGATGAGGCGTAAAGATCGTCCCTCCATGAATCAGATCAAGCCATTCCTTATTCAGTGACAGGATGTTCAAAGCGTCGGCGTCAATCACCATTGGCTTTTCGCATTTCTTCAGAAATTCGTGAACTGCTTTTTGCGGTCCTGTTTCAGTACCCATTCCCGGGCCTATGCCAACAGCATCAAAATTATCCGTATTACCAATGCCGGAGATATAATGTTCAGCTGTATCATGAATGATCATCGCCTCCGGGACAGCTCCCTGCAGAATATTGTTTCCTGCTGACGGAATATGACAGGTTATTAGTCCTGCTCCTGTACGCAGAGCTGCTTTAGCTCCGAGCACAACAGCCCCCATCTTCCCATACGATCCTCCTATAAGCAATCCATGACCAAAACAGCCTTTGTGATCAAATTTGTTTCTCTGTTTAACAAGAGGCGCTATCAGTTTTTTTCCCAGGAAGGTATAGGGAGTGTTCATTGTACTGAAATCCAGGCCAATGGGAAGGACAGTCCATTCTCCCGCATATTTTGCATTTTCGGGGAACATGAAGGCAAGCTTGGGAAACTGGAAGCTGAGAGTGAAATCAGCCTCAATGATATTATCCCTGCTTACATGGCTGCTGTCTTCACCGAATAACCCTGACGGAATATCTATTGAAACCACGGTTGCTCCTGCATTGTTGATCATCTTAATAATGTCGGATACCAGACCATCTGCGGGTCTTGATATTCCTGAACCGAGAAGGGCATCAATAATTATATCTTCAGAGTTTATCAGTGGAAACTCATCGCTTTCCTTTATCGCAGTGAATGGCACCGTAGTCTCTTCTTCAAGCCTTTTCCTGTTTATCTGCCAGTCGCCTGATGTATTTTCAGAAAACTGTACAAAAAAAACTGCCGGGTCATACCTGTTATTTGCCAGCATCCTGGCAAGCGCCAGACCGTCACCGCCGTTATTGCCGGTACCTGCAAAAATCAAAATCCGCCTTGATCTCTCAAATTTCCCGGTATACCATTCATACAATCTTCCGGCTGCCCGTTCCATAAGATCGATTGAAGCTACCGGTTCATTCCTTATAGTATGCTCATCAATTTGTTTTATCTGTTCACAGCTGAAAATTTTCATTGTGGCATTATCATTTCAGTACAAATTTAAACTCTTCGGCCATTAATAAAAAAAGATTAATATATTTGTTGCCGGTCAAATATTGAATATTTCCGGTGATCTGCCGGTTGCATTTCATGATATCTGGCCTGAAATAATTTATTGATTAACCAACTAATATCAGGATAATATGCTAAAGAATCATCCCAAGGGACTGCTCGTAGCCTTCTTCTCCAATATGGGTGAAAGGTTTGGCTTCTATACAATGATGGCCATTCTTGTACTGTTTCTCCAGGCCAAGTTCGGACTTTCGGCGGAGAAAGCAGGAGGTATTTACAGCTGGTTTTATTTCAGCATTTATGCGCTGGCCCTGCTTGGAGGCATACTGGCTGATTCAACGAAAAAATACAAGCTGGTAATTTTGGCAGGGATCATAATAATGTTTGCCGGATACATCATAATGGCTGTTCCAGGAATGACTCTGACAATCACAGTAATAGGATTGATGACCATTGCGCTTGGCAACGGTCTTTTCAAGGGAAATCTGCAGGCTGTTGTGGGTCAGATGTACGACGATCCTAAGTATTCAAAACTCAGGGATACAGCATTTATGATCTTTTATATGGGAATAAATGTTGGAGCATTTTTTGCACCATTTGCAGCCAACGGAATGAGAAACTGGTGGCTAAAAACAAATGGCTTTTTACATGACGGAAGTCTTCCATCGCTGTGCCATCAGTTCAATAACGGAACTCTCACCAACACTACCATTTTTCAGCAGCTGGCTGACAAGGTGAATCTGAGCGGACCGGTCACAGATCTTTCGGCATTTGCGAACAGTTATCTTGAAGTTTTCTCAAAGGGTTATAATTATGCTTTCGGGATAGCTGCAGGAGCTATGATAGTTTCGCTCCTGGTCTATGTCATTTTCAACAAACTTCTGCCTAATAAGGAAATCAAAGCTGCCGCTATTGCCACAGAGAGAATTGATTTCAAACCGGTTCCCCTTATTGCTGCGATACTGGCTATCGGAGTCACTGCATTTGGACTTCATTTCATTAAGCAGGTAGGCTGGGCAGCAGGATTTGCATTCGGGCTCTTCGCAGGCTTCATAACCTGGATAATCCTCACATCACGCAAGGAAGAGAGGGCAAGGATAACAGCGCTGGTGCTTGTATTTATTGTAGTTGTCTTCTTCTGGATGTCATTCCATCAGAACGGGCTCACGCTGACCCTTTTTGCCAGAGATTACACGGTGAAACAGGTAGGGGCATTCACAAACCTCTTCTTCACATTGCCTTCAATGTTAGCAGTCATAGGTGCTATCGCCGGTATTGTTATGATTGTTTATAAAAAACAGAAACCAGGCTTGAAGATTTTCGGTGTCATATTATTTATTATTGCAATTCTGTTCGCTTCATTTTTTGTCGGTGGATTTGATCCTACCGGATTAATGGGTAAGCTGTTCAACACTTTCGGACCCCGGAATGCGATAGAACCGGAGGTCTTCCAGTCTTTCAATCCGCTGTTTATTGTTGCGCTCACTTTCCCTGTAATGGCCGCCTTTGCCTGGATGAATAAAAAGGGCATTGAACCTTCCACCCCGAAGAAGATCGGCATTGGAATGATCATTGCTGCTCTGGGCTTCATCGTGGTACTGATTGCATCCATAGGTGCTCCTTCTCCTGCATCCTTAGACGGATTGCCTGTTGCGGACAGCGATAGAGTTTCACCTTACTGGCTGATCAGCAGCTATCTTGTTCTTACCATTGCGGAGCTGTTCTTAAGTCCAATGGGACTTTCATTTGTCTCCAAGGTGGCTCCGTCACGGTTCCAGGGACTTATGCAGGGAGGCTGGCTCCTTGCGACTGCTGTCGGGAACAAACTACTCTTCGTAGGATCTTTACTCTGGGATAAAGTCAATTTGAGTGCGCTATGGCTTGTATTTATTGTGTGCTGCCTTCTTTCTGCAACATTTATTCTTGTGATATTGAAAAGACTGGAGAAAGCGGCTTCAAGCTGATTAACCTGAATAATAAAAATACTTCCGCGCCCCTCCCTCAAGAACATGGGAGGGGTTTTATTTTAACGGTAATATTTATATTATTAATATAATTGAATCATTTAATTGAATTTATTAAATGAATACTTTATATATTCAAATATTTGATTGTCATTT
>CAYWEQ010000139.1:0-4768 GCA_964457185.1 uncultured Rikenellaceae bacterium | reverse complement strand
AGCTGAATATTCTGCTTGTACCTCTGCTCCAGAATTAATTCCTTATTTATCATCACCCTGTCAATAGTCGATTGATCATAATAACGGATCGTTATCAACTCCAGACCTGTTTCATAACTCACCCTGAATTCCTGCTCGAGATCATCTATGAGATCCCTGACCTTTTTCTTATTGTTACTTATACATATCTGGAAACTGACAGCTGAATTCTGCATCAGATTAATCCTTACGCCGTATTTCGAAAGGTATCCAAATATTACCTGCAAATTATCTTCGGCAATAAATGAAAAATCAAGAGGAGATATCCTGATCAGAACCTGATGTATTTTGAAAATAAACGATGGTATAAGCTTTTCATAATGAAGATTACCTACCAGGGTGCCCTCTTTGTCGGGCTCCAGGAAAGACTTTACATAAAGATTGATATTCCTGTTCTGTAAAGGCTTAATGGTCTTTGGATGAATGACCGTCGCTCCATAATAGGCCAGCTCAATTGCATCAAGATATGATATCTTCTCTAACTTGACAGTGTCATCAAACCACTTGGGATCAGCATTTAAAACTCCGGGAACATCCTTCCATATTGTTACACTGTCGGCTTTAAGGATATGCGCGAGAATAGCCGCAGTGAAATCTGACCCCTCCCGCCCTAAAGTGGTAGTCATATCATTTATTGTGGATGCAATAAATCCCTGTGTAACATATAACCTGGTGTCCCTGAAATGAAATGCATGCTTTATCAGCTTTGTCGATAATTCCCAGTCAATCCTCCCTTCCCTGTAATTATTATCACTCTTCAAATACTTGCGAATATCCATCAAGCGGTTTTCAATCCCGATATTGTTGAGCCAGGCAGAAATAATCACTGTTGATAAAATCTCACCGTACGAAACAATCTGATCGTAATCAAAGTCATAATTTAATGTGTGTGGCTTACTTAACCTCAGTTTTATCTCCTCAAATAAGTCCTCAACTTCACTGAAAATACTCTCCTTTGGATCCTGGAATAATTTCTCAATGATATTGACATGATAGGTCTTCATATCCTCCAATGATTTCCTCATTTCCTTAATCTTCTTGTGAAAATAATGATCAGTCACCATTTCCAGGCCATTGGTTGTTTTACCCATGGCCGATATTACAATAGCAATCTGATCATCAGGATATCTTTCCAGAATCTTACCGACATTTTTTACAGCATCTGCATTTTTAACCGATGCGCCTCCAAACTTAAAGACAAGCATGGTATGTAAATTTCAAATTCAAACAAAACCGTCAAATTTAATAACAAAATAATAATACCAACCTCATATTACTATGAAATTATTTCAACAACACTCGAGCGTTAGCGAGTATAGTCACCAATTGCGTTAAGCTGCAATTATCTTTATCTTCGCATAGTTAACGTTATTAAGTGGGCCCCCCATGAAACCATCTGAACTCCTTTCATATTACCCCAGAAATGATCTTTTCCGGAAATTCATCGATGAACTCCGAAAAGAAAAAGCCGGGACCATACGGCTGAAAGGATTTGCTGGCTCCTCTAAATCCCTTATTGCAGCTAATATCCTTGCAGAAATACCGGAAATTCACCTGTTTATCCTGCCCTCCTCCGAAGAAGCTGCTTACTTTTACAATGACCTTAACAACCTTACCTTAAACTGTGAAATACTCTTCTTTCCCTCCTCATCTAAAAGATCATTACAGTACCAGCAGAACAGCAGTTCAAATATTGTAATGAGAACATCTGTTATTGAACGACTGACAGAAAAACCGGAAAAACTTGCAATTGTTACTTCACCGGAGGCACTTGCTGAAAAAGTCGTTGCCCCCGAAGTGCTGACAAAAGAATCTTTAAGAATTGCAAGAGGAGATCATCTGACTATCTCCGGTCTAACTGAATCCCTTGTTAAAGTAGGCTTTAAGCAGACCGATTTTGTCTATGAACCTGGTTGGTTCTCTGTCAGGGGAAGCATCGTTGATGTGTTTTCCTGGTCATCCCGACTGCCTTACAGATTGAGCTTCATCGGAAATGAGGTGGAATCGATTCGTATTTTCAATAACGAGACACAACTTTCTGTTCAAAAACTGGATAATATACTGATACTGCCTGACACACAGACTTTTACCTCCGGGTATGAAGAACTGGTTACAGCACCCCGGATTCCTTTTACAAAATTCCCGCATAAACCTGTTATAGCCTGGTTCACCGGCACCCAATATATACTGGATAAAATTGATGAAATAGCTGAAAAAACGTTATTTATACCCTCGGATGAAGATGACAATAATCCCGTCCCTGATAAAAAAATTATACTTGCATCTGCTGATCAGGTATTTTCTCCTCTCCAGCAAGGCTGGATTATTGAATTTGGACCGGATTACATAACGACACAGGGTTCTGAATTCCAATTTACTACTTCAATCCAACCCGCTTTCAGTAAGAACTTCGAACTTCTGGTCAAAAACCTCAGGCAAAATACAGATTCCGGATATTCCAATTTCATTCTTTCTGATAATGAAAAACAAATTGAACGACTCAGATCAATTTTTAATGACCTCGATAAACATGTGGAATTTAAGCCAATCCTTGCCAGCCTTCATGAGGGTTTCATAGAGCATTCACTGAAAATTGCCCTTTATACCGATCATCAGATTTTTGACCGGTATCATAGGTTCCGGCTCGATGATCAATTTGCACACAGCGAAAACCTTACTGTCCAGGAATTGACCGGTTTAAATCCGGGTGATTATGTGGTACATATCGATCATGGAATAGGACAATTCGGCGGACTTGAGAAAATTGAAACCGGCGGAAAAGAACAGGAAGCAGTCAGACTTGTTTACAGAGATAACGACGTTTTGTATGTCAGTATCCATTCCCTGCACAGGATATCAAAATTCAAAGGTAAAGATGGACAAACACCCAAAATCTATAAACTGGGAACAGGTGCATGGCAGAAACTAAAATCTTCTGCAAAAAAGAAAGTAAAAGATATCGCAAGGGAACTGATCCGGCTCTATGCAATGAGAAAAGCCCAGGAAGGATTTGTTTTCTCACCTGACAGTTACCTTCAGGCAGAACTCGAATCTTCATTTATATACGAAGATACCGAAGACCAGTTAAAGGCAACCCGTGATGTGAAACAGGGAATGGAAGCACCTTTTCCAATGGACCGCCTTATATGCGGAGATGTGGGTTTCGGGAAAACAGAAGTAGCTATCCGTGCCTCTTTTAAAGCTGTCACAGACAGTAAACAGGTTGCAGTACTTGTCCCTACAACAATTCTCGCCCTCCAGCATTATAATACATTCACGGAGAGGCTTCGTGACTTCCCGTGTAGTATCGATTATATAAGCCGGCTTAAAAGCCCTTCCCGTCAGAAAGCAACCTTGCAGAAACTTAAGGAAGGAAAACTGGACATAATCATTGGAACTCACCGGCTTATCAGTAAAGATGTAAAATTTAAAGACCTTGGATTGCTTATTGTTGATGAAGAACAGAAATTTGGTGTAAGTGTAAAAGAAAAACTGAAACAGATCAAACTGAATGTTGACACCCTTACCCTGACCGCAACTCCGATCCCAAGAACATTACAACTTTCACTTATGGGTGCCCGCGATCTGTCAGTCATTAATACACCTCCTCCTAACCGGTATCCTATTGCAACGGAATTGCATACATTCAATCATAATGTAATCCGTGAAGCTATCTATTTTGAAGTAGCCAGGAAAGGACAGGTATTTTTTATCCATAATCGCGTTCAGAATATAGGTGAAATACAGGTAATGATTAAGAAATTATGTCCTGAAGTCAGCACAGCTATCGTACATGGTCAAATGGAAGGGGCACAACTTGAAAAGGTAATGCTTGATTTTATCTCAGGTATATATGATGTCCTTATTGCAAGCTCAATTATTGAATCCGGACTCGATATCCCCAATGCCAATACTATTATTATAAACAATGCCCATCATTTTGGATTAAGCGATCTTCACCAGCTTCGCGGAAGAGTGGGAAGATCGAATAAAAAAGCTTTTTGCTACCTGCTTGCGCCTCCATTAAATGTCCTTTCTCCTGAGGCCAGGAAAAGGTTACAGGCTATCTCTGAATTCTCTGAACTTGGCAGTGGTTTTTATATAGCCCTTCAGGACCTTGATATACGGGGTGCCGGGAACCTGCTTGGAGCTGAGCAAAGCGGCTTTATTACTGAAATCGGATTCGAAACCTATCACAGAATCCTGGATGAGGCTCTCATGGAACTTAAGGAAAATGAATTCAGCGATGTATTTGCCGAAACAGAAAAAACTTCTTCAGAACACAAAGAAATCAATTATGTGACTGATTGCCATATTGATACAGATCTGGAATTACTTTTTCCCGATGAATATGTCGGAAATATTTCAGAGCGCCTCAAGCTCTACCGGATACTGGATAATATCGACTCCGAAATGAAATTGAAAGAATTTGAAAATGAACTTGTCGACCGCTTCGGGAATCTTCCCGAACAAAGCAAAGAACTCTTCCAGGTGGTTCGCCTCAGATGGCTGGCAATAAAACTCGGTTTTCCTAAAATCATCCTGAAGAAAAACAAAATGATCGCCTATTTTATTTCCGACCCTGACTCACCTTATTTTCAATCCCCTGTTTTTTCAAAAATCCTGTCTTTTATTCAAACCCAGATACGCGACTACCACCTCCAGGAAACCAAAGGAAAACTCACCCTCTACATCGATCATATCTCGTCCGTCTCTGACGCTATTATAA
>CAYWEQ010000138.1:0-4823 GCA_964457185.1 uncultured Rikenellaceae bacterium | reverse complement strand
GTTTTAAGAAACTTTACTTCTTCTTTTGTCCAATTCATAGAGATTCCAATTAATTTACTGTCATTGCGATCCCGCCAAGCGGGAGAAGCAATCTTTTAAGTTTAACCACAGATTACACTGAGATCACGGATTTTGTACAGAATATCTTAACCTCTCACCGTATAACACCATCATACCGCCATACCGTACTCACACCAACCCCTCAATTATCCTTTTCATAGCCCCATATTGTTCCTCCATGCTCTCCAGCAGCTTCATTTGTGCCCTTGTCCGCTGAAGGTTATGATGTTCATGGTGTATCTTGTAATAAGTATCGCCATCAATATAATCAGTAAAAAAACGCAATGTCTGTTCGTATGTCATCAGCAGGGGTGCAAAGGCAAGATATTCCTTTTCGACATCATTCAGCGTATTTCTTGTTTCAGAAAGATATCCTCTGGCATAAGCTTCAAAAAGGATGATATCCATTTTTACTCTGGAAAGGTCCTTTTCATCTTCAGGTGAAACGTTTGCCCCGGTTCTGATTGCATCTCCAAAATCGGAGTGAAAATAACCTGGCATAACAGTATCGAGATCTATTATGCAGAGTGATTTATCGTTCCCGTCAAAAAGAATGTTGTTGAATTTTGTGTCGTTGTGAGTTATTCTTACCGGGATTTTTCCTTCCCTGCCAAGTTTGTGGATGATCTTCATATCACCCGATCTTTTAATCATGAAATCAGTTTCGGCAGCTGTTTCCTTAACCCTTCCTGCAGGGTCAGCTTTTAGAGTTCTGAAGAAATTTTCGATTCTTTTTTCAACATCATGGAAGAAAGGAATGGTATCGTGGAGAGGTTTGCCGGGAAGATCAGCCAGCAGTGCCTGGAAGCGGCCGATAGCTTTCCCTCCCTCAAAAGCCTTGCCGGGAGAATCAACTATATCGTATGTGCGATGGTCAGTGATGAATATAAACATTCTCCAGAAGTTCCCGTAACTGTCAGTTATCCAGCTTTTACCATCCTTAGCCGGGACCATGCGAAGAGACTCTCTTTTAATGTCAGATCCGGGAATTGAGGAGATCTTTTTACGAAGATGAACAGTTACTCTTTCAATGTTTTCCTGGAGCTCAGGGATATTCCTGAATACTTTATTATTAAGCTTCTGGAGGATATAATCGTCCTTATCCTGTTCAGCGGTTATAATATGAAATGTTTCATGAATATGACCGCTTCCAAACGGTTCTCCGGTCAGATATATACCGTCAGCATCGAAACACTCAAACAGATCCTTCAGATCATGCTCCATTTTTTAGTCCGGCTTTATGACCGAAAAATGCAAAATACATTATAACCAGGTAACAGGGAATACACATCCAGTATGCAGCCTGAGTTGAAAAAATCATTGCTAGCTTGCCATAGAGCAAGGGTAAAAGTGCACCGCCGGCTATTGCCATTATGAGCATTGCAGATGCAGTTTTTGTGAATTTACCCAGCTGGTTCAGTGCAAGAGGCCATATAGCAGGCCATACCAGGGCATTGGCAAAACCCATTAAAGCTACAAACAACACTGTAAGCGGTAGTACCAGCTGAAGAGGTTTGAATGTTACGAGATCGACAAAAGGCATAATAAAGACAACACTGGCAGGCGTCAGTACAGCCCCCAATGCAAATAAAACACCTAAGATCATACATATTTTAAGTGCATTGGCTTGTTTAATATACTTAGGAATAAAGATTATTCCCATAAGATATCCAAGTATCATGCTGAGCATGGTGAGTGAAGTATAGTATTTTGCAGAATCCATTGGTATATTCAGTGACTGGCCATATCTGATTATTGTATCACCAGCTATCACCTCTACACCAACGTAAAAGAAGAGCGCAACAACCCCAATTAAAAGGTGCGGGAACTGCCATATGCTGGTCTTTTTGACAGCGGTCTCTTTAGCCGATCCATCTTCGGCTTCAGTATCAACATCAGGAAGATGGACAAACTTCAGGAGTAGTCCAAGCAATACCAGAATTACTGCCATGACAATATATGGCATGATAACCCGCCGGGCCAGTTCATCAAGCAGCATGGCATGTGTTGCAGCATCAGCAGCCTGAGCAAGTTTCTCCTCAAGTATATGTGAATCTTTTAGTATGATGCCTGCAAGAATGATAGGTGCTATCGCGCCTGCAAATTTATTGGCTATTCCCATTATGCTTATCCTTTTAGCTGCGCTTTCCCTGGGACCTATTATTGTGATGTATGGATTTGAAGCTGTCTGAAGAAGTGTAAGTCCCGTACCCATTACAAAGAGTCCGGTAAGGAAGAGCCCGTAGGTTCTGGTTAATGCTGCAGGAATGAAAAAAAGGCATCCGACAGCCATTATCCATAATCCGACAGACATTCCATTCTTAAAACCTGTCTTTTTCAGAATAGGCGTCATTGGCAGCGCCATGACAAAGTATGCGATATAGAATGCAGTAGCCACAAAATAGGCCTGAAAATCATTCAGTTCACATGCGGTCCGAAGAAACGGAATAAGTATCCCGTTCAGCCATGTGACAAAACCGAAAATGAAGAAAAACAGCCCGATAATCGTTATGGAAAAGATATAATCCTTCCTGCTTATCCCGTTTGTTGAAGTATTGTTTGTCATAGTTTTGTGGTTTCCGGATCAGTATTATATGAAGATTTCAAATCTAATCTTTTTATCCAATGATGCAAAGGAATTACAGACAGGTTTCAGCCTTTTGTATCTTTTTTTCTTGATTTTGCCCCCAGGTAGCCACCATGATGCCGCTTTGCATAATCACCGGCCTTGAAACCTATCTTCTCCATCATTATAACAACTAGTGCATCGCCGATAACTGTAAAGACAGTAGTTGATGTGGTCGGTGTAAGTCCAAGGGGACATACTTCAGAAGGAGCTCCTGTCAGTATGAAACAATCTGATTTCCTGGCAAGCGGACTATCCGGATTGCCTGTAATGACTATCACCGGCACCGATGGATAAAGATTGTTCTTCAGGTCAATAAGTTCTATAATCTCGCGTGTTTTTCCCGAATTGGACACTGCAAGAATGACATCATTATTCTGCAGAATCCCCAGATCACCGTGCTGTGCCTCACTCGGATGAAGAAATATCGATGGTGTGCCTGTTGAGCTGAACGTGGTTGCTATATTGTGGGCTACCTGTCCTGCTTTTCCCATACCCGAGGTAATCAGCTTGCCGTTTTTTCTGTGGACATGATCATAAATGATTTCAACCGCTTTTGAATAGCTCTCCGTTACAGGTATGTTTTTTATCGCAGAAGCCTCATTATCAAATATCTGCCTGATCTTTCTCTCCATAATCATCTTGTTTTTACAGTATTTCAAAGTTATTAAAAAAGTGTTGAAAGCGACAACGCCGGTACTATTGTATTAAATAAAGTTATTATATTTCTGTTTTCATTCAAGTCAGGAATAAGGCAGGAAAATGGTAATCACTGATCAGGATTCAGCGGCAAATCTGTCAAAGCGACGATCTCAGATTTTTGTTGTAATTACCACATTCTGTTCGTTGCTGGCCATTGTAGGATTTGCACTTTACGGATTACCCTTCTTTTATGATTTTTATATGAAAGAATTCGGGTGGTCGCGTACTTTAATCACTTCAGGTAACTTTTTTGGAAAACTGCTGGTGGCGCCATTGTTCGGATTCCTGGCAGGCTGGATAATAGACCGTTACGGTCCCAGGCGGATGATGATGGCAGGGGCATTGATGACAGGAGCCGCGCTCATCGGATTAAGTACGATGAGCTCATTGAGTGTATTTTATATATCATATATTTTTGTTGCTCTCGGTTATGTTTTCGGCGGTCCTTTGCCATGCCAGGTCCTCATTTCAAGATCTTTTACAAAGAATCGCGGTAAAGCCATGGGCATAGCATATCTTGGCATTGGCAGCGGATTTGCCCTTGTTCCGCTAATCGCAGCCGGATTGGAAAAGCATTTCGGGTGGCACATTTCCCTTGGATCGCTAGGGATCATGATCATCATAATTGCACTTCCCCTGGCTTACTTCATCAGGGATTCGAAACCGGATCCAGTTGCAGACGAAGGATCAAAGGAAACAACTTCAGTCAGAAACATTTTAAAAAGTCCGTATTTCTACCTCCTGGCTTTTGGAAGTATGTGCTCAATAGCAGCAGTAGGAGGTGTAAATCAACACTTCAAGCTTTATCTCAGGGAGCTCGATTATACACAGATCCAGGCAGCTCGTATGATTTCACTGGTAGCTGTAATGAGCCTTGCCGGACGGGTGATAATGGGATGGCTTGCAGATATCTTTCACCGTAAATATATAATGATCCTTATTTATATTCTTGTCGGTGTCTCGATCCCATTGCTGATCATGCCTGATTTTCCCGGAAGGCTATATGTTTTTGCAGTGATTTTCGGCATTGGGCTCGGCGGAGATTATATGATCATTCCGTTAATGGCCGGAGACCTTTTTGGAATAAAAACGCTCGGAAGGGTGATGGGGATTATCCTGGTTGCCGATGGCATTGCAGAAGCTACCATGCCTGTAGCCGTCAGCGCATTGCGGGAAGCTGCACCAGATTATTCAATTGCTTTCATTGTTCTTATCGGAGTAGCTTTTACAGGTGCACTGATCATTTCATTTCTTCCGAAACTGAGAAAAGAAATTAAAGCAGACTGATCTGATTACCGCACTCTAATCGGCAAATATTAAAGATGCCAGTTTTTTCCCTGTAGAGAAATTGTTGTAATATTTAGTAATTATTCTCTCACGTGCGGAGATCATTTCTCCCGTAAATGGCTGCTGCATCAATGAATTGATCCTTTCT
>CAYWEQ010000137.1:0-4841 GCA_964457185.1 uncultured Rikenellaceae bacterium | reverse complement strand
GCAGTTATGGGTGAGAATCTTGTTCTTAACATGGAGAGCAAGGGATTCCGGGTAACTGTCTACAATCGTACGTTACAGAAGGTTGATGATTTCCTTGCGGGAAGGGCAAAGGGTAAAAACATTACGGGAGTTCATTCAATTGAGGAGCTTATCAATTCACTGAGCCGGCCGAGGAAAGTGATGATCATGGTCAGGGCAGGAAGCGCTGTGGATGATATGATATATACTCTCATACCACAACTGGAAAAGGGTGATATTATCATTGATGGCGGTAATACTCATTTCCCTGATACTAACAGGCGGACAGCTTTTGTTGAGAGCAAGGGTCTCCTGTATATCGGGACAGGAGTGTCAGGAGGTGAAGAGGGAGCGTTGCTGGGTCCTTCCATCATGCCGGGCGGATCGAAGGAAGCATGGCCTTTTATAAAACCGATATTCCAGGCAATTGCGGCAAAGGTTGAGGATGGCTCACCATGCTGCGACTGGGTGGGAGATAATGGAGCAGGACACTTTGTAAAAATGGTGCATAACGGCATTGAATATGGTGACATGCAGCTGATCTGCGAAGCATACCAGATAATGAGGGATATCCTTCATATGAGCGCTGATGAAATGCACTCAGTCTTCAAAGAGTGGAATGAAGGTGAGCTGAACAGTTACCTGATTGAAATAACAAGGGACATCCTTGCATTTAAGGACACTGATGGCAAGCCATTGGTTGACAAGATACTTGATACCGCAGGACAAAAAGGGACAGGCAAATGGACAGGAGTCGCTGCTCTTGACCTGGGAATTGCCCTTACCCTTATCGGCGAGGCTGTCTTTTCAAGATGCCTGTCAGCAGTGAAGGATGAGAGAGTGAAAGCTTCAAAAATTCTCAAGGGACCCTTTCCTGCCTTCAAAGGAAACAAGGCTGATTTCATAAATGACCTTAAGTTGGCTCTGTATGCTTCCAAGATAGTATCATATGCACAGGGCTATACCCTGATGAGAGCTGCAGCTGAAGAGTATAAATGGGAGCTTAATTACGGAGGCATTGCGCTTATGTGGCGCGGAGGCTGTATAATAAGATCCGCATTCCTTGGAAAAATCAAGGAGGCATTTGATAACAATCCTGCAATTACAAACCTGCTGCTTGATCCTTTCTTCAGGGAAAAGGTTGAGAAAGCACAGGCAGGATGGAGAAGCGTTGTTTCTGCTGCAATAGAGAACGGAATCCCTGTACCGGCTATATCTTCAGCGCTAGGCTATTTCGATGGATACCGGTGCGAAAGACTGCCGGCAAATCTGCTGCAGGCTCAGAGAGACTACTTTGGAGCCCATACTTATGAACGTATTGACAAACCAAGAGGTGAATTCTTCCATACAAACTGGACAGGCAGAGGCGGGACGACATCCTCATCAACATATAATGTGTAAAATTTAACCAATTAATATATTATGACAGAAGTTAAAAAATTCAGCAACTACAGATGGACAGTCTGCGCATTGATATTCTTTGCAACAACTGTGAACTACCTCGACAGGCAGGTAATAGGGATTCTTAAACCTCTTTTGGAATCAGACCTGGGAATTGGTGAGAAAGATTATGCGAGTATCATCATGGCCTTCCAGCTTTTATATGGTGTCGGTATGTTCTTTGCCGGAAGGCTTATCGATAAATTCGGGACTAAAATAGGATATGGGGTTTCTGTCATTTTATGGAGCATCGCAGCAATGGGGCACGCTCTTGCAAGAGGAGTATGGGGCTTCGGATTCTGGAGAGGTTTCCTTGGAATAACTGAAGCCGGTAACTTCCCTGCTGCCAATAAATCGATAGCTGAATGGTTCCCTAAGAAAGAAAGGGCTTTTGCTTTCGGGATATTAAACTCAGGGACAAATGTCGGGGCAATAGTGGCTCCCCTGGCTATACCCGCCATGCTGATTGCCTGGGGCTGGCAGGCAGCATTTATCGTGACAGGAGCAATAGGCTTCATCTGGGTAATTCTCTGGTTTATTTTCTATGAAATACCGGAAAAACATAAGAAGGTGTCGGCAGGCGAACTTGCCTATATAAACAGTGATGCTGAAGAACAGGCAGAAACCAAAGAAAAGGTTTCCTATATGAAGCTTTTCAAGCACAGGCAGACATGGCTCTTCTTTATTGGCAAAGGCCTTACTGATCCCATATGGTGGTTTTATCTTTTCTGGATTCCCGGCTGGCTCTCAACAGTCAGAGGTGCAGGACTAAGCGTATCATCATTCGGATTACCTCTTGCCTTCATCTATACAATAACAACTATTGGAAGCGTTGGAGGCGGTTGGGTTTCAGGATATATGATCAGAAAGGGAATGTCTCCCTTCAAGGCAAGAAAAATTACAATGCTTATCTTCGCAGTACTGGTCATACCTATTGTATTTGCCCAGTCTCCTTCTATAGGCAACTGGGGTGCTGTTTGCTTAATTGCTTTAGCTGCTTCAGCCCACCAGGCATGGTCAGCTAACCTCTTCACGACTGTCTCTGATGCATTCCCCAAGAAAGCTGTCAGCTCAGTTACCGGGATCGGTGGAATGGCAGGTGCCGTCGGCGGTGCCTTTATTTCAAAATTAGCAGGCGGCGTACTGCAACATTTTAAGGATCTTGGACATATTGAAACAGGCTATGTTGTGATGTTTTCCATAGCAGGAAGCGCTTATCTTCTGACCTGGATAATATTGACTGTTTTTGCACCAAAGAACCAAAAAGTACTCCTTGACTGAAAATGCCTTCGAAGAAAGCCAGGATAAAAGATATTGCCGCGCGGGCCGGAGTTTCAACAGGCACTGTTGACAGGGTTCTTCATGAGAGAGGCGAGGTCGCGGAAAAAACCAGGGAGAAAATAATGAAGATAGCAAGGGATCTTGCCTATTCACCAAATTTCATCGCAAGAGCACTCAAGACCAAAAGGAAACTTCACCTGGTTTCCCTGCTGCCGGAACCTTCTGAGGATAATGCCTTCTGGAAAAAACATCCGCTCGGACTTAAAAAAGCTATAACTGAACTGGATCCGTTTCCTGTGAAACTTAGCCAGGTCACCTTTGATCTTCTTAATGAGAAAAATTTCCAGGAAAAGGCAGGGTCTGTTCTTAATCTCCGTCCCGATGGTGTAATACTGGCTCCTATCTTTAAAGCTGAGTCAATAGATTTCTGCAATCGCCTGACTAAGAAACAGATCCCTTTTGTTTTCCTGGATGGCTACATATCGGAATCCCAATTCCTTTCTTACACGGGCGAGGATATTTTTCAAAGCGGCAGGGTAGCGGGACAGCTTACTGATATGGTCACACCTGCCGGGAAGGATATAATAATAATCAATATTGTCAGGAACCTGAAGAACGTTCACCACCTCAACACAAGGACACAGGGATTTCTGAGCTATTTTTCAAAATCAGGGAACAGAAAAGGTAAAATAATAAAACTCATTATTTCTGATCCTGTACCTGAAAACATAAGCAAGGAAACCGGCAGAGCACTCAGGAAAGATCCCGGAATAAGTTCAATATTTGTTACGGGATCCAAATCCTTTAAAATAGCCGATTTTATTGAATCTGAAGGAATACACCATCTTAATATTATCGGTTATGACCTTCTGGAAAGAAATGTATCACATCTCAAATCGGGAACAATAAAATTTCTCATAGGTCAACGGCCTGAAGAACAGGCATATAAGGGGATCCGGAAATTGTTTGACTTCCTTTCCATGAACAAGGTTCCGGAAAAGATGGAATATCTGCCGATAGATATTGTTACATCGGAAAATGTAAATTTTTTCATAAACGATCACTGAAATAATGTCTTGAAAAATGAAAAAACTTGGAAAATATTCGATTGGTATGGGCGACAGATTCGGTCACCAGGGAGATGCACAGCTTGAAGCAATTATTGAAGCTGGAAGGAAAGGTATTGAGATAACCCCGGTGTGGAATAAGTCAAACAGGGAGCATAATATTATCGGGACCGAACCGGGGGATGTCAGGAAAGAGGCCGATACAGTGACAAAAAAGGCAGGCTTTCAGAAGCCCTACTTTGTTGATGCTGATCACATAAACCTCGATACTGTCGATAAGTTTATTGAGAGCTCCGATTTCTTTACTATCGATGTTGCATCGTATATTGGTATTAGAGCCGGAAATGATGAAATACAGGCTTTCCTCGAGGGAGCTGAAAAATATTCAGGGGAATTGAAAATACCGGGGATAAGAAAACCGTTTCAGGTCAGTGTCAACCAGATAGCCCTGATTGCTGAAAAGTACCTTTTTGCAGCTATCAAGGCATGGGATATCTTCAGAAAAATAGAAAAACCAAAAGGCAGAGACAATTTCATAACAGAAGTATCAATGGATGAAGTCGCTCACCCCCAGACACCTGTTGAGTTATTCTTTATCCTTAAAATGCTTGGTGAAGAGAGTATCCCGGTGCAAACAATAGCTCCAAAATTTACAGGAAGGTTCAATAAAGGTGTAGATTATGTCGGAAATCCGGAAAATTTTGAAGAAGAGTTTGAAGCTGACCTGATGGTCATTGATTATGCTGTTCATGAATTTGGTCTTCCGGGTGATCTCAAAATCAGCATTCATTCGGGCTCTGATAAGTTTAGATTATATCCGGTTATTGGAAAGGTCATTAAAAAATATGACAAGGGATTCCACCTTAAAACTGCCGGTACGACGTGGCTTGAAGAGGTGATCGGACTTGCTGAGTCAGGAGGTAAAGCTCTGGAGTTTGTAAAAGAAATATATTATAAATCGCTTGAGAAGAGTGAGGAACTGTGTGCTCCGTACGCTGATGTTATCGATATCAATATCTCAAAGCTCCCATCAAA